>NZ_JAFCXE010000041.1:0-26820 GCF_049897905.1 Pararhizobium sp. PWRC1-1
GTCGGCTATGGCTCCGCAAGCGCCTTCAGCGTCGCGTTCAGTCGGCATGTGGGAATGCCGCCCGGTGCCTATTCTCGAGAAATCGCAGTTGCACGGAGGGATTAAGGTGAGTGGCGCGCACCCACCGTTTGAGCAGTGAAGTGCCTAGTGATGTTTGTCCCTCTCCTTGAATACGAGCCCGATTCGATCGACGTGCATTTCCTCCAGCCGCGACGATTCGAAGGTGGAGCCTTACGCGCCGACAAACGCTTCGCCGTACCTTCCTACGAAAATCGGTCATCGGCAAGGTCACCTCACTTTCTTGAAAACATCTAGGGATCAAGGCGCGACGTTGGCCGAAACCAGCCGTCACTGGTCCATCGTTCTACTGCCTTAAAGGTCCGTCACTAGGCGGAACCCGCTGACATTTGCTATATTGACATATCGCTTTTTTCCGATATGAGTTGTGTATGGAACTGCTCGAGATATTCAAAGCCCTCTCAAACCGTACACGTCTTGAAATCGTGCAAGGCTTGAAGGATCCCGTAAAGAACTTTCCACCGCAGGATGAAGGTGACGTTCATACAGTTGGGGTTTGCGTCAGTAGTATCCATGAAGGCGTCGGACTGTCGCAGTCGACGGTGTCTGATTATCTCGCGACACTGCAACGGGCGGGCTTGGTCGAAGTCAGGCGCATTGGTCAGTGGACTTATTATAAACGGAACGAAACGACCATCAGTGCTCTTGCCGAAATCATAGGCAGAGAGCTGTAATTTCTTGACGTGAAATATCGAGAAATCTCGATATTCCTTTTTACCGAAACGAGGATCTGACATGAAAGCGATGATACTCAACTCTTTTGGTGGCCCAGAAGCATTCGAGCTCACCGAGGTGCCAAAGCCTGTTCCGCAGGCAGGACAAGTGCTGGTGCGCGTACACGCCATATCGATCAACCCGTTGGATTACCAGGTGCGGCGCGGCGATTATCGCGACTATGTGCCGCTTCCGACCATCACTGGTCATGACGTGTCCGGTGTTGTCGAAGCAATCGGGCCGGGCGTGACGAGCTTTTCTCCGGGAGACGAAGTCTGGTACACCCCACAGATTTTTGACGGGCCGGGAAGCTACGCCGAATACCATGTCGCGAACGAAACCATCATCGGACGGAAGCCCGCCTCGCTGAGCCACCTGGAAGCGGCAAGTCTGAGCCTAGTCGGCGGCACGGCATGGGAGGCCCTGGTCGGACGTGCGGCGTTGAGAGTGGGAGAAAGCATCCTGATCCATGGCGGCGCGGGAGGGGTCGGTCATGTCGCCATCCAGGTCGCAAAGGCCATCGGCGCGAAGGTGTTTACGACCGTTCGCGAAGACAACTTCGAATTCGCACGAAGCGTAGGCGCGGACGTCGTCATCGACTACCGAAACGACGATTACGTCGACGCCGTAATGCGGGAAACCAACGGCCGCGGCGTCGACGTCGTGTTTGACACTATTGGTGGTGACACCTTATCCCGCAGCTCGGACGTCCTCGCGCAACTCGGTCGCATTGTCACGATCGTGGACATCGCCCAGCCACAGAACCTGATCGAGGCATGGGGCAAGAACGCCAGCATCCACTTCGTCTTCACACGACAGAACCGCGGGAAGCTGGATGAACTCAGCACGCTGGTGGACCGTGGTCAGCTGCGGCCGCATGTCGGGGCCGTCTATGCGCTGGCTGACCTGTCTCTCGCGCATGCCCTGCTCGAAACCCCGAACAACGGTGTCCGAGGAAAGATCGTGATCGCAGTCGACCCGTCAGCTGACACGACGCACAGCGGTTTATAAGCGCTCCAACCACTTTGAAGGTGCCATCATGATCTACGAGATCGCTCATCTGCCCGTTCACGCGGAGCATGCCGACAAGTTCAGACAGGCATTCGCCGAAGTGCTTCCATTACTCAGCCGCGCCCAGGGTTACCAGGGCCATGTTCTGGCCAAAGGGATCGAAACGCCGGAAATATTCAATCTTATCGTGCGATGGCGCTCGCTCGAGGATCACACTCCAGTCTTCGAAGCGAGCGACGACCATGAGGTGTTCATGAGAGGAATACAGGAATATTTTTCGGCAGAACCGAAAGTCTATCATTTCGAAGGCGGAGCATTTTCCGCAAGCGAACATGATGCATTCAACACTCCCGTTTAGTGTGGGTAACGCCGTACAACAGGGAACTTGCCGATTAGTGCTGGGTGGTTGTCAGGTCGTTCTTACAGCCACCCATTCGGATTCAATAGACGATCGTCTTTTCGAGCTACAGAATAGGTTTTCTAGGGCCATCGTGAGTTGGGATGAGGTCCAAGGATGCCCCCTATCAACTGCGCGAATGTTTCGATCGCTTCACCCCTGCTGCAACTGCGGCGGACCAGCAGAGCCGAGAGCGCTTCACCCGCTCCGACCAGACCGACGCAGCATCTCTCAAACTCAGCATGCGATGCCGAGGCGTGGGGACCGAGCACTGAAATGAACATCCGGACACAATTGTCGAGCAGTTCGTGAAAGACGGCGGTCTTGTCCCCGCTTCCCGTCAGGGCCGCGCCAACTGCCTGAAACTCGCCATCTGTTTCGGCGGCGCAGTCGATATAGGTGGTGGCGAGGAGGCGGACGGTTTCATCCAGACTACGCTTGTCGCGCACCATGGCGTCCCGGAACGTATCGACACGTTCGACATCGATATGTCGGTAAAGCTCGATCAGCAATTTGGAACGCGTTTCGAAATGATCGTAGACGACGGGCTTGGAGATGTCGGCACGGTCAGCGAGATGGCCCAGCGTCAGCCGATCGACACCCTCCTCCCGAACGATGAGACGGGCGGTCTCCAGCAACTGGCGCCGACGATCTTCCTTGCGAAGTCTTCGCTGCGGCGGCTTTGCGGCAATGGCCTTCGATGCAGTCATCCCGAAACTTTCATGGAACCTAACTTTGGTAGGTTAGTTATTAAGCTGTCAGGTTCGGCCACATCCGGTTTTTAAACTGCGTCCGATACCGTTGCTGTCGAATGAAGCAGGATACCGGCATGGGCCGGGGAGGTCATGCCCCGTGATTAGCGACGGGTCTCAGGAGTAAACTAATGCAACACACTGACGATGCAAGTTTTCCCGTCCGCAGCGCGCAAGTGAATGTCGATGGACAGTGCTTTCACATCATCGAGCAAGGGCAAGGTCCAGCTGTCCTGTTCTGCCACGGCTTTCCCGACACGGCGCAAACCTGGAAGAGCCAGATGCGCGCGGTACCTGAGGCAGGTTATCGTGCCGTGGCGCTCGACATGCGCGGTTTCGGCAACAGCTATTCGCCGGCCGAAGCGCAACTCTACACCTCGCTGCATGTCGTCGGCGATTTCATCGGCATTCTCGATGCCCTCGACATTCCAACGGCTGTCATCGTCGGTCATGACTGGGGGGCCGACTGTGCCCAGCGCGCCGCAGTCATGCGGCCCGACCGCTTTCATGCGCTGGTAAGCCTCAGCATTCCCTTCGCTCCGCGCCGCGATGAAAGCCTTTGGGACCAATTGCGCGACCGCGGCCTCGGGGAGAAATATTATTCCATGAATTTCTTGGCTTCGGAGGCTGCAAAACGCTTCGAGCCTGCTGCAGAAATCATCCCGAGCATACTCTACTGGCTGTCGGCTAGCCCGCCAGAAGGGACAGGATGGGACCCGATCGATCCCGCCCGCGATATGCTTCGCCCTTCCCCCGTTGCCAGACCCGATTGGGCCGATCCCGACTACGTCGAGCAAACGATCTGTTCGTTCGAGAAGACCGGCTTCCAGACCGGGCTAAACTACTACCGCGTGGTGCAGACGACGTTCGATCTTACCGCCGCCTTCAAGAACGCACTGGTCCGGCAACCGTCGCTCTACATTTGGGGCGCAGAGGACGGTTTGTGCAATTTCTTTCATCCGGAACCGCCGACCCGTGAATCGCTTCTGGACACGCAGCCGGGACTGGTCGATGTCATTCGGATCGAGAACGCCGGGCACTGGCTGCAGCACGAGGCAGCCGATCGCGTCAATGCCGAACTGATCAGGTTTCTCGCCACGATCGGACCGCAACCCGGTGACGACACGATAGCGCGCGGCGCCTGAACGATTCCTTTTCATTTCATCACGCTCCCCTCTTTTCCGACGCACCAAGGAGGACCACATGCACCTCGAAGCTTCGATTTGGTCGGGCGACCTGGCCGCCGCTACTTATCTGCTCCGAGCCGGTGAGAACCCGAACCGCATCGGCCCCGACGGCTTGACGCCGCTGATGATTGCGTCAGGGCTCGGTCAGTCACAGATGGTCGAAATCCTTCTGACGGCTCGAGCAGATGTTCTTGCAATCGAGCCCCGCATGGGCGCAACTGCTCTCCACAAGGCGGCTCAGTCCGGCAATACCGACGTCATCAGGCTGCTGCTCGATCACGGCGCCTTTATCGATCAGCAATCTCCTGTGCTTGGCCATACGCCCTTAATGGACGCCGTTCTCCACAAGCACGCGGAGGCGGTTCGCTACCTGCTGGAGCGCGGCACCAGAACGACGATCCGCAATCATTGGCAGCAAACCGCTCTTGAACTGGCGCAATTGGACGGGCTTGAGGCGATCACCAAATTGATCGAGGCCCGTGACGGGAAAGATGGTGAACACATAAGGGCAAAGCCGCTGATGGCGGCGGTGACGCGGGCGATGTCAGAGAAGTTCGCCGCCTACTTGCATCGGGCGAGCCAGTCAATCAGCGTTTGCCGATCACGGGAAGTCGGGACGACGACTATACCCCGCTCGGGCTCGCGGTTAGGGAAGGACATATCGATATTGTCCAAGCGCTTCTTGATGCCGGTGCCGACATTCGCCGGGTAATCGGCCTGATGAAGGGAACGCCGGTTCATGAGGCAAGCTTTTTCGGACGAGCCGATATTGTCCGGCTTCTGACCGAAGACAGAACGCGCGCTGGTGCGCCCGCCTTCGAAGTCGATGCGCAGGGACCTTACAACGGGCTGACGGCACTGCACGACGCCGTCTGGCACGGACATCTGGATTCCGCAAAAGCCCTTGTCGAAGCGGGTGCCCTGCTCGACCTCAGAACCCATGCTGGCCTCACGCCGCGGGAGCTTGCCGTGGAGTACGGTTATGACAAACTGGTGCAATTCCTTGAGGAGGCCGAACAGCAGGAAGAAGCGACACCGCGCGAACGAGCTGTTGTCGCTTCGGAGAAGATTTAGTCAGGACCTGCTGATTACCGGCAGTTTGGCGAGCGCTTCATGCAGTGCAATCGTATCCTATGGCATATATTCCGTGATGCCGAGACCAACGACATCGACCTCTCCTGCGACTTCGGACAGCAAGGCGACGACCTGCTATGGGGTCACCCTCGCGGCCTATATGTAATTCTCATCGGAGCCACCGAGCGCGAGGATGCGGTCCGGCTAGTGTGCGTCCTAACCGGCCGACGACGACATCGCGCGCCAGAATTACTTTCTCGATTTCTAGTGGCTTTCCGCCGGGCCGTGCAGCGGCAACTGCCTCGACAACCGTCTGGTTTGGGCGCCAGCCAGTCCAGCTATCTTTTTCCCATCACCGACGGCGAAGAGTTTTTTTCCATCGGTCACGAGAATATTCCTTGTTGAGTAACGTTGGTGCTTCACGGATGCAGAGGGACATTGGGTTCCGTTTGTGTCCGATGCCGTCTACGAACTCCAGCGGATTTGCCTCGAGCGGCAAAGTTCACAGAGACGTGATCCCTTAACTTGTGTATTAGGTTGTACACGATTGAATTTTGCGCGATACATAATGACAGTTCTGAAAGGAGAACAACGATGATCAAGATGCTTACGATCGCGGCCGGAGTTGCCGCCACCCTCGGCTTGACCGCAACGGCAAATGCCGAAACGAAAAAACCCACCATCGTCCTCGTCCACGGTGCCTTTGCGGATGCCTCAAGCTGGTCTGGTGTGATCGAACACCTGCAGAAGGACGGTTATCCCGTCGTCGCGGTCGCCAATCCATTGCGCAGCGTCAAGAAGGATGGCGACTATGTCCGCCGCATCGTTGACGGCCTCCAGACACAGACAGTTCTCGTCGGCCACTCCTACGGCGGCGCCGTCATCACCGACGCCGCAACATCCGCGAAATCCGTGAAATCGCTGGTCTATGTTGCAGCGTTCGCTCCGGACGCGAACGAAACGGCAGCGGATCTCGCCGGCAAGTTCTCGGGCGGAACACTGGGCGACGCTCTCGCGAAGCCTGTTGCCCTGGAGGGCGGCGATCAGGACCTGTACATCGACCAGTCGAAGTTCCACAATCAGTTCGCAGCGGACGTCTCGAAGGAACAAGCCCGGATCATGGCATCCACCCAGCGGCCGATCGCGGCAAGCGCATTGAATGAAAAGCCGAGCGCGGTCGCCTGGAAAACCATACCGTCCTATTTCGTCTATGGCGACGCGGACAAGAACATCCCAGCGCAATCGCTCGGCTTCATGGCCGAACGCGCCGGTTCCAAGAAGACGATCGTCGTGCCCGGCGCCTCGCATGTTGTGATGGTGTCCAACCCCGAGACGGTCGCCAAGCTCATAGAAGAAGCTGCATCCGCGAAGTAAGGACCTGAACCCGAAATCTCTGCATTCATGGCGCGACGAGTGCCACGGATGCAGAGGTCCGCCCTTGCCAGCGAGCACAGTGCCACGGATCGCGCATGAGACGAAAGAACGCCGGATTTCGGAGGCGAGCAACTGCGCCGTTTCCAGCGCCGCGAAATGCTTGCCAGTTGCACTATCGAACGCGTACCAAGTTCAGCCTCTAACTCTCGACAAATGACCGCGTGGGATCTCGCACAGCACGCCGATAATCAGTTGGATTCATATGTAAGCTTTTCAAAAATACCCGAGCCAGCACCTGGTTAGAAGAGTATCCAACCTCAAGCGCGATCTCGGTCACAGATAGATTTGTCTTTTCCAGAAGCTCACAGGCTTTTTGAACTCTGAGCCGGGTCAGGTAAACACGCGGCGGGACGCCGAGGCTGTGTTTGAACATGCGGGCAAAATGAAACGGTGACAGCCGGGCTTCCGCGGCTAACTCGTCCAAGCTAAGATCTTCTGAGAGCCTCGCGTGCATAAGTTCCAAACACCGGCGCTCGGCCCAGGGGGCCAAGCCACCCCTAGTCGGCGCGAAAGTGCCTCCAGTCAATCGACACAACTCTGCCAGTATCTCGCAGCCCGCCGCTCGGGCCAACAAACGCGACGGCGCCCCTTCTTCATCAGATAATGCCCAAAGATTTCGTAGGGCCGACTGGATAGTGGTTTGTCGAAACTGACCAATGTGCAGTTGGGGACATTCTAACGAGAACCGGCCGTCCGAGGCTTCGTCGATCACTTCCTGCCACTGGTCCACAGGAAACGACAGTGCTCGTATATGATGTTCTCGGTCGATAATGACCGTATTAGCAAAGTTAGGTGCAGCTACCAGGACGCCACCCTTCTCACTTCCCGTGCGAAAACGTCCTCCACCCAAATCGCCGGTAACGTGGCTTCCACCTATAATATCCTGATAAAGGGTCAGCTCGGGCAACCCAGGCCGAGACACGTCCCCGCCGGGTTGTACTGCCTCTATCATGTTTAAGACGCCACCTGGGGACTTCATAACGTGTACGAAGGGCGCAAGATATCCCTCAGTATAGAAGGCTCTGAAGGACGTGCTACGATCTGACGTCATTGGTACCCTCCCGTATCGGGACCTTCACATGGCGTCCAAAGTGCCAAGCGGCTACCTTGGGCAGTCCTTCCGATCTTACTGGTATTTACGCTCTAGTACCAGTTTCAGATCTCCGGCTGAAGGATCATTTTGCGCCGCGCCCGTAGGCACCGGAACATTTAACTGGTGCGGCAGTTCAGGCTCTTTGGGCCTGGCGCAAGCATTACGCTCGGCAAAACAGCTTTTCCAATAAAAAACAACGAATTCGCTCTATTGTCCCTGTAGTAACGCCGACTAGCGGGCTTCGTCCAGCAGTTATGGTCCGAAACCGCTTTCAGGCGATGCCGATTTAGGCGGTCGTCATCGCATCTGTTCACTGGCCGAGCGACGCCCGTAGAAACCTCGGTACTGGCTGACAGTTCGCCTTCCAGCCCATCTGCGAGGCATTTAGCGAGCGGTTTTGTGCGTTCCACAGCGCCGATGACCTCCCCCGCGCCCTGGGGAGAACGTACCCTCGCACGTCAGGCGGGCGGAGCAGGTCAAACAGTCAAAGTGTCAAAGTGGGAACTGCGAGCTAGGCCACAAGATTGATCTTGCTTCCCCTGCCGGCTGGCTTAGTTTTCCTAAGACGTCGTGCCGCCGCGAACGCTGACTCGTCCGTCTGCACCCGTTATCGAGCTTCGAAGCGTGTCTTTTTCTCGGGGTTGAGCGGCCCCCTGTTTCAGGTCGACTGATAGAAAGCGCAAGATCGGAAACCGCGCAGCAGCCTGTGCACCGCGTCGTTCTGTCGGCTTGCTATGTTCGAAGCTAGGCACAGCGGCGTTCGCTTCAGCTCATGAAGTTGAAGCCGCCCCGGATAAACAAGGAGCACAAAGTGAGCAACTCCCCTTCAGCAGTCGAACTCTTGCGTCATAGCCTAGATATCTTTCTTGCCAAGGACATGAAAGGCTGGTCGCTGCTCTGTGACGACGATGTCATAGCTGAGTTTCCGTTTGCGCCGGAAGGATCGCCAAGGCGGCTGGAAGGCCGAGAGGCGCTCTACGGATATCTGCGTAACTACCCGAGCGTCATCAATGTTCGCTCGATCCCCAAACTTCGTATCTACTCGACAGACGACGCGACTGTCGCCATCGCGGAATGGAGCGCCTCCGGCGAGGTTCTGACGAACGGCAACGCGTATGAGATGAGCTACGCTACTTTTGTAACCTTCAAGGACGGACTGATTGTCAACTACCGCGAATACTGGAATCCACTTGCTTTCATCCAGGCCATGGGCGGTGCGCAGTTCTAAAGATGTTCACATACAATCAGCCCAGCCGGTCAACCACCGGCCGGCAGAAGGTCGACGCAGCGCAAATTCGAGAAGCTATAGGTGATGAAGGTCGCGTTTCGACCATGAACGGTACAGCCGCGAGTTCGCAGTGCGCGAAGCCGTCACTGATTGTCGACCCTCGTGAAAGTGGTGGCGATTACGCAGCTCTTGCGGCTGCCGCACTCATCTGAGCCAGGCGCCGGATATGTGCGCGGTCCGAGCGTCCACCGACCACGACGAGGCGCCAGTAAAGCGGTGCAGCCACGAGATCGGCGATCGTCTCGCGATCGACAGTGTTTTCCAGTTCCCCTCTCGCGACGGCTCGCTCGACCAACGCGTGAGCGCGTTCGCGCCGCGCCTGCTGCAGCGGGCGGATGGCTTCGGCCAGCGCCGGCTCGCGTCCGATCTGGGCATGAAGATCGGCAAGGATGCGCCGGATCGTGCGGTGGCGCAGAACTCGACGGATTGCGAGGAGGACCGCCTCGAGATCGGCCTCCAGCGATCCCAAGTCGCCGGTCTCGGTGATCCGTAGCCCGACGCGCGCCAAAAGATCGCTCGCCATCTCCAGCTTCGAAGACCAGCGGCGGTAGAGCGCCGCCTTACCGACCCCCGCGCGGCTCGCCACCCGTTCTAGGCTTATTCCCACATAGCCTGTTTCGGCCCATTCCTCAAAAAAAGTCCGCACCAGAGCATCCGTGACGCTCGCCCTACGGACGGCCGCTCCGCTTAATCGTCGCGCCGGAAAATCGTCGGAACGGTTGCGTTCCATCAAAGTGTCTCCTATATCGTCGGAACGTAATCGTTCCAATGGAGACTTAGACGATGACAGAGACCTTGGGAAGTTTTTCTCTCATGCTCCGACGCGCGCTTGGCGACAGGCTCGATCCCGATGCTGTATCCTTTAACGAGATTTTCGATCCGGACGGGGTGATGGAGTTCCCGTTCGCTTACGCGGACCTCCCCCGACGCATCGAGGGGCGAGAAGCTTTGGCTGCTCATCTCTCCATGCTCGCCACGCTCATCACATTCGATCGGATGAGCGAGCCGACGATCATCGAGACGAGCGACCCGCAAACCGTGGTGCTCGAGTTTGAAGGTTTTGGGAGGGGCATTGCGACCGGTGAGCCCTATGAGCAGCGGTACGTGTCGATCATCCGGACGCGCAACGGGCGGATCGTCCATTACAAGGACTACTGGAACCCGCTAGCGGTACTCAGCGCCCTGCGAGGCGCGGAAGAGGTCGCCAAGCTGACAGGCAGCGAGGTGCGTCATGGTTGATACTGTTCTCGTCACTGGCGCGACCGGCAAGACCGGCAGCGCGCTTGCTCGTATTTTGCGCGAGATGGGTGTCAGGGTGCGCGGGGCGACCCGCAGTCCTCGCGCGGTTGGGGACATCTCGTTCGACTGGAGCGATGCCTCCACGTTCGAGGCCGCACTTGATGGGGTGGACGGCGTCTATCTCGTCGCGCCGACCGACACGATCGAACCTTTGGTGCCGATGCAGCCCTTCCTGGAGAAAGCCGCCCTCCGCCGACGCCTTGTGCTTCTTTCCTCATCCTCGCTGCCAAAGGGCGGTTTGATGATGGGCAAGGTCCATGCATGGCTTGCGGACCATAGCAAGGACTACTCCGTTCTGCGCCCGAGCTGGTTCATGCAGAACTTCTTGACGCAGCATTTGAGTGGCATCCGCCAAGACGGCGCGATCTTCTCGGCGACCGGGGATGGTCGAGTCGGTTTCATCGACGCCGAGGACATCGCAGCTGTTGCCGCGTCCATGCTCATTCAGTCTGATGCATTGGATGGTGCCGAACCCATTCTGACTGGCCCGCGGACACTGTCCTACGACGAGGTCGCCTCGTCGATCACAGAGGCGAGCGGCCGGGCAGTACGCCACGCCCGCTTGACCGTGGCCGAGCTCGCCGGGCGCTACGAGGGTTACGGCCTGCCGTTAAGTTATGCCAAGACTCTCGCGGCACTCGATGACGCTATTTCCAAAGGAGCGGAGGATCGCGTCACAGACGAGGTGGAGCGCTGGACTAATCGAAGCCCGAACGACCTTCGCTCGTTTCTCGCAACCCATGCAGGAATGCTTCGGGAGTGATGTCCGCGGGCTGTCACCGCTGTTTTCGAAGCGGATCCCGCCGACTAGAGAAGCATCGCTGTTGGAGCGGTGCTTCTCCTCAATCCGGCAGAGGGATATGCTCGTCGCGGTCTTCAGCCGGCAGATCGAATCGCCCCGTCCCCCACATCTCGGCCCGCCACTCGGCCTTGGCTGCTTCAATTCGCTCCTTGGACGAGGCGACAAAGTTCCACCAAATGTAGCGTGGGCCGCTGAGCGTCGCTCCGCCTAGGATCATCAGCCGGGCGCCTTGACTGGTAGCTGCAACCGTAATCCGGTCCCCAGGTCGAAACACCATCATTTGATTTCCCTGAAACTCCTGACCGGCGACGGTGATAGAGCCCTCTACGATGTAAATCCCTCTGTCCTCGTGATTGTCGGGCAATGGCATCCGACTGCCAGGCGAAAGTTGGACATCGGCGTAGAAGGTCTCGGAGAACATTTTGGCGGCCGCTACTTTACCGTAGGCCTCTCCTAGAATTAAGCGAACCGAAACACCACCGTCTTCGATTATCGGAAGAGTTTCTTTGCCATGGTGCTCGAAGCTCGGGGCCACATCCTCGTGAGCATCGGGCAAGGCTAGCCATGTTTGAATCCCGTACAGACTATTGGGGCCACTGCGAGCTGCTGCAGTGGTGCGTTCGGAGTGGGTGACACCTCGCCCGGCGACCATCCAGTTCAATGCCCCAGGGCGAATAATTTGATCCGCGCCGGTGCTGTCCCGATGATGAAATTCACCTCTATAGAGATAAGTGACCGTCCCCAGACCAACATGCGGATGTGGACGGACGTCGACACCTTGCCCCGTGAGAAACTCTGCGGGCCCTGCTTGATCGAAGAAAATGAATGGTCCGACCATTTGCCGCTTGGGAGCAGGCAAAGCTCGCCGTACTTCGAAACCGCCGAGATCACGAGAACGAGGAATGATCAAGGTTTCGATCGCATCGCTTCCGACGTCATCAGGGCAGCCCGGCTCGATTGCAGGGTTCCAGCTCATCTCTATTTCTCCTTACGTTTGGGTCAGGCTAAAACTGTGGGTCCAGCGCATCCAAGGCAGCACAGACACCGGCGGCATAGTGTGAATCGACCTCACTAAAAAGTTCGATTTGGCGGGCCACGATGCTCTCCGGCACGTCCTTCATGGACACCGCAATATTAAAGAATAATCGGGCCTTTTGTCCCGAACCAAACAAAAGGAAAAGCGCACGCGGTTGGCTGAAATCATCTTTGCCGTCACGAAGGTCAGCCATCTCCTCCAGATTAAAACGAGGTTCCCTGAAGACGCTGGTGTCCCGCAGACCGTTGAAACTGTTCGGCTCGTAGCGAGCATGAGGGTTTTGTACGTTATCAAGGACACGCTGGGCCGCTCCCTCGTCGTGGTGACGTACGGGGGAGTATGGTCGGTTGACTGCTAGCGCTTCGGAAGGGTTCTCAAGTGGAAAGCGGTAGGAATCGGCATAGGGGAATATTCTGCCAAGCAGCATCCTATCCGGCGAAATGTCTACACCACGGACAACGTTCGAGGGGCTGAAAGAGAGCTGTTCGATCTCAGCGACGTAGTTGTCGACGTTTCGGTTGAGTTCGAGCACGCCGACCTCAATGGGAGGAAAGTCCGCGTGAGGCCATACCTTGGTAACGTCGAAGGGGTTGAAGGGCAGTCTTTCCGCCTCGACGGGTGTCATGACCTGCACCTCCAAGGTCCACTGCGGGTATTTTTCCGCTTCGATGGCGTTAAACAAAGCTTCCTGATAGCCCACCCATGTGCATCGGGTGACATCTTCCGCCCCATCATTGGTATAGCAACGATGCCCTTGGCGGGTTTTAAAGTGAAACTTGACCCATACCCGCTCCCCTTTCTCGTTCAATAAGCTGAGTGTGTGACTACCATAGCCGTTCATGTGGATTGGGCTGACGGGGAGCCCTCGATCTGAGAAGAGTATCGTAAGTTGGTGCAGACTTTCCGGGGATCGCGACCAGAAGTCCCACATTGCCGTGGTTGATCGCAAATTCGTGTACGCATGGCGCTCTTGCGAGCGGATGAACTCAGAAAACTTTAGAGGGTCGCGCACAAAAAACACCGGAGTGTTGTAGCCTACCAAATCCCAGTTTCCATCCCTGGTGTAGAACTTCAGTGCAAAACTGCGCACGTCGCGTTCATGATCGGCAGCGCTTGGGCCAAAGGCGCCGGTGGAGAATTGTGCCACCATTGACGTTTCAGCACCCGGTTCAAACACGCTTGCACACGTCAAATGTGTGATGTCTGCTGTGATCCGCAATAACCCATGCGCGCCCCCACCCCTTAGGATAGGTGATGCATTTTTGTCTGCGCTTTTGTTTTTGGTGACCAAGTCACTCGCCCCTTTGCCAATCTCGCAATATGATCAAACCTCGATCCGGTGAGGTGAGGATGTTCTGAGCCCCGCCTAACGGCGCCGTAGGTTTTATTTTGAGGCAAGTGCCAATCGTCCAGTGAGGTCGAAATCATCTTCCTAAAGTCTCGACAAAGCCGAAATTCCGCCGTCAAGCTTGTGATATCGAAATCTACAGGGCATCGCTCACACCGCGTCGCTGTCTCTGCTGCAACGTTGCCGATATTGCGACTTGATGTAAAAAAGACCCGAAATTCCACTGGTTCTCGTTGTGAGAGGCACAACGCCGCCGTTCGTTTTCCAAGGCTGTATCCCGGCGCCACCAGCGGGCCTGCTCCTCATCACCTCACATCGCTCAGCATGGGCGAACGTTTGTGGGGGGCCGGTCGAGGCTAGGGCAAAACTGGATAGATCGCTGCGCGATTCGATGGTGATGGCCATCGGATAGGACTGCTATCGGCTTCACGAAAAGGGCCGCTTCCACCTCTTAAGAAGGCTGGAGCGGCGCTCAAACAAACGGAAGCGAAAATCGACGAGGGGGTCAGTTCTTTAAGTCGGCAGTTCGTGTTTTCGCTGGATGAGCGGCACGAAGGTGTAAGCTCAAATTCCACTCACCGATTGAAGCGACCTTACCCATATTTGCCGAAAAGTTACATCGGCCACGCGCATTGCGTGCAACAAAATGATCTTCTGCTTCCGCCGCCCTGGCGACGTCTACAAGGGTTTGGGCACAACAAGATTTCGTCGGATCCATTCTGATGATTCCGTGATATCCGCGGGCCCGAGTTCATGCGTGGCTGAGAGCGAGCGAACTTCAACATCTGCACCGCTCGTTGACAGCGCGTCTGTCAGTGATGGAGCAACACGGGCGAAGGGATCATCATGGCCCTCAAGCACCAGCACACTCGTTGCAGACAGGTCCAGCTTGGGCGGGTTCTCTAACGCCTGGATGCCGCGCAACAAGACCGCGCGGCGGACAACACCAGGATGAAGTTGGATGACCGCAGCCAGCATGTTTGCGCCGTTCGAATAGCCAACAAAAACTAGTTTGTCTGGGTCAAGTCCGTAGCCGTTTACGGCATCGTTGACAAAATCCGCGAACGCTGCGGCTTCGCCACGCAGATCCTCTTGATCGAATCTCTCAGCGTCGACCCGGTGGAACCAGCGATTGCTGCCTTCCTCGGTCGCTCTGCCACGTACACCCAAAAGGGTCGAATTCGGTGCGACGCGACGCGCGATTGGCATCAGATCAGTCTCGTTACCAGCTGTGCCATGCATTAGCACCAGGGTCGCGCCATCCGGATACACCGGTCGATTGAAACGATGAATGAAGGTCAGCGTGCGAGCTGGAAACCGATCCTCGCCGGGTAAGGCAAATTGGGGCAGCATCGCCTTCAAATCTCGAGCGCGGTCGGCGTCTCGTGGAGGTATGAATAGTGTTGTGCCAAGCTCGCGGGGCGTTTCATCGACGGTCATTCCAGGCCCGTCCGTGGCATATTCCAAGAGTATGCCAGCAGGATCACGAACGTAGAGCGAGAGAAAATATTTGCGGTCATGAATTTCGGTTGGGCCATGATCCTTGAGCGAGAGACGCATGGATCGGACGGCATCACTATCGTGAGCGCGAAAAGCCACATGGTCAGGAACCCCCGCGCCTGGCACTGATGGTACGAACCCCGACACCTCCCTAACATCTACAATATCTGTATCGGACACCATGCGCTGCGTCAGACCCTCGCGTGCGCCGGTCTTGTAACCAAAGAGTGTCACGAAGCGAGCGGTCTCTAAGGCCTTGTCTGTTAGTAGTGTGACACCCCGCACCCGGGTAGGCGCGGCATCAAGCGGTGCAGGCGTTGGCATGTCGACGCCGACCAACTTTACGATCAAACCATCAGGATCCTTAAGCCGCAAGATCGATTCATCGAACTCTCGAGTGGGTCCTTCGACTGGTATTTGTGCGGTTAGCGCCTTGGTGAGCCAGTCGCCGAGCGAGGCTGGTGGCACGGCTAGCGCAAGTTCCGATACCTGGCCAATACCGGTGCGACCACGGCCGGCAGCTTCCCAGACGAGAAAGGTCAGCAACGAGCCTGGGCTTCCGAGCTCATCGCCATAGATGAGATGCAACTGCTCGGCGTCGGCGAACCCTCCGGTTTGCTTTACAAGCCTGAGGCCAAGAAATCCGACATAGAAATCAACGTTGGCCTGCACGTTGGCCGTGATGCCGGTAAAATGGTGTATGCCGCTCGTCATTAATGTGTCGCCTTTCGAGGTGAGCCACCGCGTACGATCGGCGCGACGTCCTTTCCTAGAAGCTCAATTGAACGTTTCATCGAGCTTGTGTTTACCGAGGCCGTGCTCATTTGAAAGGTGAAGCGCGAGACCCCGCCAAGCACTTCGCTGGCGCGCAGCATCTTGGCTGCGACTGTCGCCGGGCTGCCGACTAAGAACGCGCCCTCCGTGCCGGTCAAGATGTCGAACTGCTGGCGCGTCGGCGGCGACCAGCCGCGTTCGCGGCCGATTGTGGCGGTTATATGCGCCCAGCCGGGAAAGAAATCATCGCTTGCCGCCGTGTCTGTCTCGCCGACAAAACCCATCGCGTGAATGCCGACCACTAGCGTTTCAAGGCTGTGTCCGGCGCGCCTGCCGGTTTCCCTGTAGAGGTCAACCAGCGGTCGAAAGCGTTCAAAACTGCCGTCGATAATGGCAATCATAAGGGGGAGGCCCAGTTCGCCTGCACGAGCAAACGATTGCGGTGTGCCGCCGACACCGAGCCACAAAGGCAAACGCGGCTGATGGGGACGGGGAAAAACACCTTGACCGGTCAGCTCTGGGCGGAAGTGACCCTTCCAAGAGATATTGTTTGACTCACCAAGCTTTAGCAGAAGATCTAACTTCTCTGCGAAGAGATCGTCATAAGAGCGCGTATCAAGGCCGAACAGGGGAAACGCCTCGACAAACGACCCCCGGCCCACAACGATCTCCGCGCGGCCCTTTGCAATCAGGTCTAGGGTCGCGAACTCCTGAAAGACCCGCACTGGGTCGGCGGCGCTCAGCACCGTTACGGCGCTTGTCAACCGAATTCGGCTAGTGCGTGCCGCCGCCGCCGCCAGAATGATGGCAGGCGCGGAATCAAGAAATTCCGCGCGATGGTGCTCACCAATGCCGAACACATCGAGCCCAACCCGGTCGGCAATCTCCACCTCGTTGAGAAGATCGGCCATGCGATCGGTGGCCGAGGGCACCTTTCCTGTCCTTGAATCGGGCATAATGGCAGCAAAACTGTCGATCCCAATTTCCATTGTAACTCTCCGAAAAGATTATTTTTATTCAGACTTAACTGGATCACGGAGCCGCGAACGGCACCCGTAATTTTCGCTGCGAGGCCCTTCAAGCAGGTGTTTGTCGGGCAATTCGCCGTACGCGCGCTCGTGACTTGCAGTCGTGCCCTAGTCCCCGCGCGTGCATTCTCTGGCATACAATAATCCGGTTCCTGCTCGCTCTAACACCTTGAATCTCACCCCTACGACCGATGCCAAACCCCACGGGCTGGGCAAAAAAGCGCGCGTGGGCGGTATGTCTATTTGCGGCTCGCGGGGGGGGCGCACCCAAGGGCTGAGCTACAGGTGACGACCCAAAAAGGTTCGTATGAACCCCGCAATCTCCTCCACGTGGGTTTCCAGCGCAAAATGGCCGGTATCGAGAAAGTGCACCTCGGCGTTCGGAAGATCGCGTCTGTAAGCTTCTGCTCCAGAGGGAACGAAAGCTGGGTCATGACGCCCCCAGACAGCGAGCAGTGGTGGCTGATGCTGTCGGAAATATATTTGGAACTCAGGATAGCGCTCCAGATTGGTGCGGTAGTCAAGAATTAGGTCCAGCTGAATTGCTTCTGCACCCGGGCGAGCCATCAATGCATTGTCGAGCAAATAGCCGTCCGGCGACAACTGCTCTGGCTTGGTTCCAGTGCGGTATTGCCAGTTCTCGATCACTGCGGCTGAAAGCGACTCGCGGCAAGCTTCACGGTTCTCCGGAGTCGAGTCACGCCAATACGCTTCCCATGGACCCCATTCGGTACTGAAACCATCCAGATAGGCGTTGCCGTTTTGGGTGACAATCGCTGTGATGCGCTCTGGATGCACCATTGCTAGACGATAACCGACCGGAGCACCGTAATCGAAGACATAGATAGCGAATTGGTCCAAGCCAAGAGCCTCGACAAATCCGCCCATAACGTTCGCCAGCGCATCGAACGTATATGAGAAAACACCGCGCGGTGGTGCCACAGTCTGTCCGAAGCCCGGCATATCCGGAGCAATTAGCCGATACTTGTCTGCCAGAAGCGGAAAAAGGTCCCGAAACATGTGACTTGAGGCCGGAAATCCATGGAGCAGTAGAAGTATAGGCGCTTTCTTTGGTCCTGCTTCCCTATAAAATACATTTACGTCACCGACCTGACACGTTTTGTAGTTCACAGCCATTTTCATCTCCCAGTCGTGTGAGGCTCGGCGCATAGCTGGCCCCTAAGAGTTGCGAAGTAGGGTAATGCCGATTATCGACGTCACCAGTGGCAAATTTTTTCGTACTGTTTCATTTCACGGCAAATGCAAGCAGGGCTGGATTCGTCACATCAGGATGTCGCCAACAAGCCGTGAGACAGTCCGGGATAGGTTTAAGCGTTCCGTCCCGACCAGCTTGACTGCTCTGTGCGCCGAACTCTCGATCGGCACGGTCTGAGTGTCTTCACCGTGCAGAGCAGCACCTGGGTGCTGGGTGCAACCAGATCGTCGGCAAAGTGCGCTTCGGAGAAGGCTGTGATGCAGTCGTAATTGCCTTCGCGCAGCCGTCCTGACGCCACTCATTGCTGTGGCGCCACCCGGTTGAAGCCAGAGAATGGACCACTCGGTATATTCGCTGAAGAATTGGGCCCTGCGGCAAATCGCTTATTATTGCTGGCTCATTTGGCACCGTGGTAGCCACCATAGTACTTGATGGGCGACCAAATCGGAAGGATTTCTGGCAGGGCTGTTGCAAGGGCGCTGTAGTCTCCGGCACCAAATACCACTCGGCCGTCCAAGACGGTCAACAATGATGTGACGTGCTTGATCTCATTTTCCGGCACGCTGAAATAATCTCTGTCCAGAACAACGAAATCGGCCAGGTTTCCTGGGGCGATCCTGCCCATTTCGGCTTGTGCATCCGTGAACCATGCAGCACCCTTGGTGAAGAGGTGTATTGCCTCGACACGGGACAGGCGGTTGTGCTCACCAAGAACCTCGGTGCTCGACACTGACTGGCCAGTGACCATCCAGCTCATAGCGACCCATGGATTGTATGTCGTCACCCGGAATGCATCGGTTGTCATAGCCAAGGGCACCCCACTGTCCACAAGCGCACGCAGGCGGGGCGTGTCCAGCGCTTTCTCGCGGCCGTACGTCTTGATAAAGGCGTCCCCGTGCAATGCCATTTTAGGGTCAAGCGCAATACCGCCACCCAGCTTCTTGACCCGAATGATGTTATCCGGGGTAATCGTCTCCGCGTGCTCTATGCTCCACTTTAGGCCGTCGAGGGGGGTGGTCTCGTTCATCTTCTCCAGTGCATCAAGGAAAGGAGTGATATTCTCGTTGTAACTTATATGCATACGGAACGGGATGCGCCGCTTGACGAGCTTTGCAATATCCTGTTCGACGTGAAAGTGAATACGTTCCGGATCGAGAATAACAGCCGGGCGGTCGAAGTTTTCGTGATCGTGCACTTCCGCTTCCAACGCCTTGGCGCCGCGAAACACATGGCCGTGCGCTACGGAGGGATTGAGGTTCTGCCCGGGGCTCATTGGCGACGCCTTGGTAATAGCGCTGATTTCGGCATCGATCATGCCAGCGCTCCCGAACTGCATGTCGACGAAGCTCATCCGAAGATTGAAACGATTTTCGCGCATGAGCATTTCCGCGGTGACGTGGGCCGCTGGGTAGCCTCTGCTGCCGCAATCAAATATGGAGGTGACACCGAAGCGGTTCAGGTTGTGGATCGTGTAAATAAGAGCACTAAGTTGCTCATCCAGGTCCGGCTGGGGAACAAGAGATTCCAGAGCAAGAAAGCCGAATGTATCGCCGGAGACAAAGCCTGTGTAATTTCCCTTGTCGTCCTTTTCGAACTCAATGACCTGAATGTCGGGAAAGCGGCTTGTTCCGGCGCCGTAAGCCTCGATTGCCAGGTCGTTGAGGAAGATGCGGTTATAGGCGTATTGCACGTGAAGGGGACGGTTTGGTACCGCCTCGCGCAACTCTTCCATTGTAGGAAAACGTTTTTCCTCGAACTGATAGGGTGACCAACCACCAATCACCTTGACCCAGTGCCCCTCGGGCGTCCGCTCCGCCTGTTCCTTCAGCATGGTCAGGGCGAGGCGCAGTGTGGGCACGCCGTCCCATCTAACATTGTAGGTGTAACTGGTTTCATTGAGCAGATGCATATGAGCATCGTTTATGCCAGGTATAACCCTGTGAGCGCCGGCATCGATCATCTGGGTGGCGGAACCTTTAAGGCCCAGAATCTCTTCGTCAGCACCGACCGCGTAGATGCGACCATTCCTTACGGCAAAGGCGGAAGCTTCTGGCTGCGCGAGATTTCCGGTGAATATATTCGCATTGAAGACGATCATGTCGGCGCCTTGAGACGCCGGCGCAGGTTGCGCGCGGTTCGTAGAACCGACGTGATCTGCCTGTGTTGGGATTACGGTACTCATTTCTATCCTCCTTCGAGTAGAATGGTTATTGGCGGGGCAGTTGACCACGCCCTCGTCAGTGTGGGTCCACTCAAAACGTGACCGCACTGTGCTTCTCCGACATCGACTGTAGCTGGCCATTTCGCTGCTCGCGACGCAGAAGCTGCTGCGTACGCGCCGATCTTGCTGGCCTGTCATCGGTTATTGAGACGAGCCTGTTAAAGCTTTTTTCCTACGGCGCCTTCGAGAGGTAAGCTCTGGGAGGCATACGCCTCGGGCCGATGGCACATGTCGGTAGAACGGTCGACCGTCTGCAATTCCAGACCCGCGTGAGCGATACTGCCAGTATGACCAGATCATCATCCACGGATTAGTTTAAGCACTGAGGTCATAAACGGATTAGCAGGCGTGTCTGAGCTGGCTTCATGGCAGCGCGAGCAACCAGACGTCCACCAACAAGCCGCAAGATCGGCATCGTAATAGCAGTTTGCGCGCTGCATTCCCCGACGACGCAGTCTAATCCCCCCTCGTTGTATGGAGCCGGTGCGATCTTCGGCGTGCCCCGGCGGCTCGCCCAGCAGGCAGGCGCATCGGGGCGAAAGGGCAACACACGAAGGCCTTTGACTTTAATCCCTCTCTCCATCCGGAATGACGGGTTACTCCTCCCCCCGTGGTTCCGCTGTGGCGCTCCCGTTCTCCCTGACGGGAGCGCCCTTCAATCAAGAGAAACGCGCCCAGTTTCACCGGCACCTCTATCCGGCACGGGCTAACCCTCGGCCCGACCACTCGTTGCTGTAGTCCTTTCTCTGCCACGCTTTTTCAAAATACGATGGTCGGAAATTTCGTCCGGAATATCGACGCAAGTTTCATCGGAAGTGGCCATTTACACACAGTGATCAGCGCATGCGCGCTATGAGTGCCCGGAAATTTCTGGACGGACTCCATGTTCCCGCAATCTTCGTAGCTTTCTTGCGTATCAACGGCGGCCGACAGCAATGCGGGCGCCTGTCGTTGACTGTCACTCCTCAAACCAAAGGAAAAAACATGGTTCACGCTCTTTTAAGGCAGGGTTATCGATCCTCGCTTGCCATTGGTCTCATGACGCTACTGACCCTGTCCGCTACCGGGTGCACATCGGACGGATCCTCCATGAGGGACGCATATGCCGCAAACCTGGCCAGCGAAACCGCCCTGAATGCGCAGATCATGTCGGATCGTGCACGCGAGCAACGCTGCGACCGCGATCCGACCAGAAGAGAGTGTGGTCGCCGCTAAGGCTGAGCTCGGCGATTAGCTCGCACCTTGCTCTATACGGTCGCGCGGTCATCCGCGCGCCGTCGAGCCCGCATATGACGAGCGGCGCAAGTTAAACGTCTAGGTTGGCCTACCGGGCTCCGGAGACGAACCCCCTCCTCGCCGGTCATGGTTTGAGGAACTAGCGCGAGCCGAGACACCCCACGGGAGGCGTATAGCCCGATGCACCGATGCTTTGGCCACAAGGTTCTCCCCCAAGACTCTGCCTCCCGACCGCAAGCTAAGCATCTCGCCTCGAAAGGACGATAAATGGGTATCTCGAAGACCCCACAGAGTTTGGGTTGGGCTGAAATTGGGGTAGGAATAGCGACGTTCGGTGTGGCCCTTAACATGGTGGCGCTTGTTATGGGGTTCGCGGCTCCCGATCGGCCCGTTTTGCAAGGGGTCATTGGTTCCTTCGGTGGTGGTATCGCGGGCATTGCTGGCTTCGGCGCGGTTTTCGCAATGCGCCGGCGAAGCCTTGCTGCCTTTGGCATAAGATATAGCACCGTGCGATGGTCCGTCATCGCGAGCGTCATGGGCGTTGTGGGCTACGGGTTAAGCCTTATTATTGTGAGCGCTTACCAGGAAGTGGCAGGACACCATGGCGAAAATCCTCAAGCCATTCTGCATGCGGCGGCGCGTGGGGGTGCATGGCCATTCCTCCTGTCATTCCTCGGAGGCGCGGTCCTGACACCTATAGGAGAAGAGTTGCTGTTTCGGGGCGTGATTGCGAACGCGCTGAACAAGTACGGTGCCTGGGCAGGCGTTGGCTTGAGCTCGGTCATTTTCGGGCTGGTGCACGGATGGAGCGTGGTTCTGTGGGTAGCGATCATGGTAGGACTGCTCTCTGCTATCCTGTTGCGCAGGACTGGGTCTGTATGGCCGTGCATCGTGCTGCACGCTGTCTACAACGGGCTGCATACGGTAGAATCAGCGCTGTCAGGGTCGACGGTATAGTATGCATTCTGGGCGCTGCCGGACGGCTGCGCCTCACAGAGGTCGACGCGAACGACGGTACCGCCGCTGCGGGAATCCAAAATCTTTACCCGTCCTCCATGGCGAGCAACCACCTCGCGCACAAGGTTCAAGCCAAGCCCGCTTCCGGTGGAGCGCGGTCGTAGTCGATAAAATGGTTCGAAGACACGGTCGCGCTCTTCGAGTGGAATCCCGGGCCCATCATCCTCCACCTCGAAGGCAGTTCCGACGACGCGCACGATGACATGGCTTCCGCCGTGGTCGATCGCGTTTTGGACGAGGTTCATGATTACCCGCTCCAGGGCCGCGGCATCTCCGACGCATAATTCGCTGCCCAATACTTCAACTTCTATAGATCGTCCGCCAGCGATGACGAGCGGCGCCAAATCACCGACCACTTGTCGAGAAAGAGCGGCTAGGTCCAGACTTTCGAAGTGCCTGTTGGTTTCAAGGCGCTCGAGATCAAGCAATTGTTCGGTCATGGTTGCTAGACGGTGGACTTCCATTCCAAGGGCACGGACTTCATCGTTATCAGAACTTTCCACTTTGCTCCGCAGAATTGCGACAGGAGTCCGCAGTTCATGGGATGCCGATGCGACGAAACGCTGTTGGCGTTCATATCCGTCGTCGAGTCGCCGCAGCGCGTCGTTCACCGCGTGGACTAATGGGGCGATCTCGCTCGGAACATGACTTTCGCTCAAGCGACGGCCGCGCCGTCCAGTATCGATCTCTTCTGCCTCGCGCGCAATGCGGGAAACGCCCGCAAGGGAACGCTTGACGATCCATGGTACAATCAAAAGTGATGTGAGTGTGAGCAAAAGGAAGATCGGAAGGATGACGGTGTTGGAGGCGAGCAGAACTATGAAGCTGAGCTCCGAAAGCGCACCATGCCCTATAATGGTCAGGGGGCCAATATCCGTCATCTCTCTTCTGACCACGGCCGCCAGATCGTAAGGTGGTGTACGGTCACGCAAATGCGCGTAAGAAAGTTCGCTCAATCGGCCCACAAATGAGTTGTAGAATGGAGGGACACGGCCGAAGGATACGCTGCGGCCACTGTCGTCATGGGCCACGAACCATAGCTCAGGTGTCGCCGCGCGCAGTTCGGCCAGTTCGGGAGTCACGGAGATGGAAAGTTCACCTGACTCGTTACGTTCTATGGCGCGAGCGATGACTGGAACGATTTGCTCATCGGTATACGGTCCGCCGCTGTCAATGCGGATCGCGACCGAGATAAGTATGGCGAAGGACGCGAAGAGCGTGGCAAAATGAACTGCTAGCGGATAGATGATAAGCGGTCGCTTGAGTGAACCCTGCTGTTTCACGAAGCCTCCCGTAGCAGATAACCAACGCCTCTGATCGCGTGTATCTCTATCCGCGCGTTAGAGTCTTTCAACCTTCGGCGCAGACGGGAGATATGGGAGTCGAGTGTGTTCGACTGTATTTCGTCGTCAAACGCGAATACAGCTTGTTCAAGCGCTTCGCGCGGCACGGTTCGACCGCGACGTTTCATCAGTGCTGCGAGGACACGCAACTCCCGGCGTGGAAGCTCAACGCGGTTGCCTCCAACTTCAACCTGCTCGTTCGAGAGGTCAAAGATGACCGATCCGGCTCGTATTTCCTCGCTCTGAAGTTTGGCGGGGCGCCGCCGAACTGCACGAATACGTGCCAGCATCTCATCAAGTGAGAAGGGCTTGACGAGATAGTCGTCGGCCCCTTGATCGAGCCCTGACACTCGGTCAGCCACTTCCCCCCGCGCACTGAGAACGATAATCCAAACACCAGGATTACGTGCTCGCAACGTTGGGACAAGCGATAGGCCATCACCGTCGGGCAATGTTCTGTCCAACAAGACCAAATCAAACTCAGCCATCTGGCCAGCCTCCACAGCTGACGCAAGTCGGTCGACATGATCGACAACGAAACGCTCACGCTCAAGCACTGTGCGTAGCGATTCAGCGAGCCGGTGTTCGTCTTCGATAAGCAAAATTCGCACTTCGTTCCTTCATCTTGGCATTAGCGCTATTACCTAACCGTACTGTGCTTAGTCCCAGCTCGTCCGAGTTGATGGTGAGCGCTATTGTCAACGGTCATAAGCAGAGCCGGAGAGCAACTACTCCGCTGCAATTGCCGCTCAAAGCGATAAATGGCCAAAAGCTCCCGTCTCCCCATCGCGGCCGTTCAATTGCCACTCTGTGTCGCCGAGTCAAATTCAGTCCTTGATGCTTCGATGTCCTGCCATGTATTCCGTATCCAGTCAGTGAACCCGGCCAGCGGTTTCAGCATCGAACGCCCTCGGTCCGTTAGCTCGTACTCCACGCGTGGCGGCAGTTCGGTGTAATAGTGCCGTGCCACAAGGCCATCCCTCTCAAGATTGCGAAGGGTCAGGGTCAGCATTCGTTGCGAGATGTCGGGAATACCCCGCCGGAGCGCTCCGAACCGCATCGGCGCGTCGGGGGAGAGCGAAAGTATCGAAATAACGAGTATCGTCCACTTGTCGCCAAGCCGCGCCAGCACACTGCCCGGAGCGCAGGGCGTCAATACCGGCCCGCGCGACGTTTCGATGATAGGCCGACCATTGATCTCCCGCGACATTCGAATCTCCTCCAACGATTGGTTCTCTTTGTGTGACTGAGGCCCAAAAATGTGCCGTCTTGCAGCACTCTTATAGTAGTTCCATATAGTAACTGCAAAGAGTTATTATGGAGAACTACCATGTCAGAACCATCAGAATTTCTCGTTTTTGGGGCCACAGGCCAACAAGGCGGTGTCATAGCAAGGGCGTTGCGTGCGGCTGGCCGGGAGGTTCGCGCCTTCGTGCGCAATCCGCAGAGCGAAAAGGCCAAGGCGCTTGCCGCTGAGGGAATAACGCTCGCGGTCGGCGATTTGTTTGATCGCGCATCGATTGATCGTGCGATGAGCGGGATACGCGGCGTTTTCAGCGTGCAGACCAGTTCGCCCTCCGGACTTGTCACAGATGAGCAGGAAGTGGCGCAAGGCAAGGCTATTGGCGACAGCGCTGTGGCTGCCGGGGTCGCTCATCTTGTATATTCTTCCGGAGGGGCAGCAGGAAAAGGCCCTACCGGCATGGGTCATTTCGACAGCAAGTCTCAGATCGAAGAATACATTCGCAGCTTGCCGATCGCTGCAACCATCACTCGTCCGGCTAGCTTTATGGAAATGATGATGCTCCCCGGAATGGGATTGAATACCGGCGTATTCACATTCTTCATGCAGAGGGGGCAGTCGATGCAGATGATAGCGCTTGATGATCTTGGGCGCATCAATGCGAAGATACTTTGCCAACCCGAACGCTATGCCGGCCAGACGCTGGAACTGTCGGGGCAACACATCACAGGCGAATATCTCGAAGAAGCGTTTTCAAGGGCGGCAGGCCGCCCCATCCGTTATCAGCGGTTTTCCGAAGAATTGCTCGCCGGGAATGATTTTCTGCGCCGCCTTACTACGCTTGTTGATGACGGGGTGGTAGCCGGGGTCGCGGACATCCCCGCACTTGAGCGCGAGTTCGGACCAATGCTGAAATTGAATCAATGGCTTTCCGGTCCAGGAAAAGCCCTGTTCGAGGAAGCACTTAAAGCGCCTCAGGCTGGTATTGCACTGCGGTAATGCATAGACTGCCGGGAGTGACGCTTTCCTCCCGGCATCTCCTAGCCGCCGGTTCCACCAACGCGTCGCGTGTTGCTCATAAGGTTGGCTGCGTCAACCCATCGCAATTCAGACGGGAGTAAAAGATCATGTTTGACGTTCCTCCCGTCTCAGAATTGCTGTAAGCCTCATAAGCCGGGCATCGTTCGGACTTACCTCAGATTAGCCTTCGTGGACATTCGCCCAATGCGGATGCGTTACATAGGCGGTGAGTGGCCCCTCGTCTTGCGTAGTGATGGTCACGGCCTCGCCCTTTGGCATTACACGATTTCGCCCGGCCCGGCCGTCACAGTTCCTGCCCTTGTGGGAACGGCCAGCCTACCTTCCAGGACGATCATGACGTTATCGACAGCCATTGTCTCCGTCAGGCTCTTCCTGGGACCGTAGCGACCGTATCCGACGGTGATTGGCCCGCCGTCATTCTCATCGACCAGACCAAAATTTCGCCGTCCTGTCCCGGAGACCGCACCAGATTTGCATTAGAAGCATTGAATTTTCGGATCTTCATAGCTTTCCTCCTGTTTTCCGTAACCGCCCGATTGCTACCGCGTAGATTTCGCTTTAATGCGAGCGACGAGGAGCTCGTCGTCAACAAAGCTGTCGAGGAAGTTGTTCCATTCTTGGGGTGAGCGGCGGGCGTCTTTGAGCATCTGCTCCAATTCGTCCATGCCGTCGTCTGTCAGTGCGGTGA
>NZ_JAFCXE010000042.1:0-26346 GCF_049897905.1 Pararhizobium sp. PWRC1-1
CGGGCCGACGGAGACGACGACCACTTCCTCGACCTTGCCGGCTTCCTTCAGCCGCAACGCCTCCTCGACCGAAATCTCGTCGAACGGGTTCATCGACATCTTCACATTGGCAAGCTCGATACCCGATCCATCCGGCTTCACCCGGATCTTCACGTTGTAATCGACGACACGCTTGACGGTGACCAGAACTTTCATGATGTCCTTCCTTACGAAACGTTTGCGAGAAAATGCGCTTTAACGCAGCGGCCTGATTGTCGGTTGGCGACATCGATACGCGTTTTTTCTCCAATTACAATCTTTGCCCCTTGCTCCCTGTCAAGATTGCCACCGGAAAAATACTGACGTTTACGTTCACGTCAACATCGAATCGGAAGAACGCAGTCTTCTTCTGCATAGCCGTGGCGACCAGCCGTTGTGGGCAAGCCATTAACGCACTGTTTTCAATCGGCGATCGCAGCAATTCCGCCATTGTCGGGCTAAAGTCAGGTGGGCCGGCCCCAGGGCGTGGGTTTCTTGATCGTCTCGGCAGCAGCAGGTGGCGCTCCCACTGCTACTGCTTCAACATGCCGCACGGCCCGTGGCGTGACGATCGTGCGATCGAACAGCGGAACGCCGCGACGTCGCAAAATGACCACCAGGATCAGCCCGGCAATGATGCCGCCGACATGTGCACCCCATGACACGCCGCCTTCCGGGTCAATGATCAGCATGAAGAATTGCTGGCCGATCCAGAAGGCCAGCGGGATGAAGGCGGGCAGGGGCAATGGGATGCGGAACAGCACCAGCACCCAGACGCGCACCTTCGGATGCAGCAGGAAATAGGCAGCGATGACGCCGGAAATCGCGCCCGATGCGCCGATCAGCGGCGCTTGCGATTCCGTGTTGATCAGCCCATGCGTCAATGCGCCGGCGGCCGCGCAGAGAAGATAGAAGATAAGGAAGCGGAAATGCCCCAGCGCATCCTCGACATTGTCGCCGAACACCCAAAGAAACAGCATGTTGCCGGCCAGATGCCAGAAGTCGCCATGCAGGAAGGAATAGGTGAGATATGTGGCGTCGTCGGGAACCAGCACCAGGTTCGGCGCCAGATGCGCATAATCGAAGGCGATGGCGGGGATGTAGCCCAGGCCCATCGTCGCGGCATTGGTGAACTCTTCCGGCATCAGCAGCGGCCCGGTGATCAGCCAGACGAGCGTGTTGACGACGATCAGGCTGATCGTGACATACTGGACCTTGATATGCTTGAGGGAATTCGCGTCGTGCAGCGGTATGAACATAGGCGCGTCGGTCCCTCGAAGCGGTGATCAGCGTCAGGCTTATCTGTTTTTAACTTATCTGTTTTTTCCGGGAACCCAAAGCACATCGGATTGTCCTTTGCTATTGGTCAAACGGGCGGCAACGAAGAGGAAATCGGAGAGACGGTTGACATAGGCGAGCGCTTCGCCGGTGACTATCTCGCCGTCCACCCGGGCAAGCTCCACCATCAGCCTCTCCGCCCGCCGTGCCACGGTGCGGGCGATGTGCAATGTGGCTGCAGCGCCGCTGCCACCGGGCAGAACGAATGAACGCAGCGGATCGAGATCAGCGTTCAATTCGTCGATCTCTGCCTCCAGCCGGGTCACCTGCGCGGCGATGATCCGCAACGGTTCATAGGCCAACGTCTCGCCGGTATCGGGCGTCGAAAGATCGGCGCCAAGGTCGAACAGGTCGTTTTGAATGCGCATCAGCATCGCATCGAGCGTGAGAAGTTCCGCCGTATGCTGGCGCGCCAGTCCGATGAAGGAGTTGGTCTCGTCGATCGTGCCATAGGCCTCGACGCGCAGGTCGCTTTTCAGGCGGCGCGGCCCGGTGGCGAGGCCCGTCGTGCCGTCGTCGCCGGTCTTTGTATAGATCTTGTTGAGCTTCACCATGTGTCAGCGGCCGCCGCCGGTAATCCACAGCGTCAGCATGATCAGGACGATCGCCACCGCCTGCAGGAACACGCGGGCCTGCATCAGCTTGTTGGATGTGTTGCCGTCGCCGCCCTTGGCCATGTGCAGGAGGCCGCGGATCAGAACGATGGCGACAAGGCCCATGACGAGCAATGTCAAACCGGTGAGAAAACTATGCATGTGACTTACCCTTGCCTTTCAGCTCAGCCGAAGCGGCTGATGAAACGATAAAACAGTCCGGCCGGCAGCAGTTTCTTCAGAAGCGCACCCTGTTTGGCCGGCTGGGTCACGATGTAATGCGGCTTCGGCTTCTTCGCGGTCAATGCGCGTTTCAGCGCAGTATACACCGCATCGGGCTCAAGCTTGCCCTTTGCCGGGCCGCTTTCGCCCCTCAGCCGCCGCATCTGCCGTTCATATTCCACAGCATGCACCGAACCCTTGAGGTCGATGAAGCGTTCGATGTTGATGATCGCATTGGCGGTGAAGCGCGAGGTAATCGGCCCCGGCTCGATCAGGCTCACGTCGATGCCGCTGCCTTCAAGCTCCATGCGCATGGTCAGCGTCAGGCCTTCCAAGGCGAATTTCGACGCATTATACGCGCCCCGCCACTTAAACGGTACAATCCCGAGAATGGATGAGCACTGGACGATGCGGCCGTGGCCCTGTGCCCGCATCGCCGGGATGATCCGCCGTGTCAGATCGTGCCAGCCGATAACGTTGGTTTCCAGCTGCAGCCGCAATGCCTCCACCGGCAGGTCCTCGACGGCACCCGCCTGGCCATAGGCGCCGTTGTTGAACAGCGCATCCAGCCTGCCGCCGGTTCGGGCAAACACGTCATCGACAAGTTTGGATATGGTGTCCGGTTTGGTATAATCCATCAGGAAGGCTTCGATGCCGTCGTTTTCGAGCGCGGCAAGATCCTCCACTTTCCGGACGGTGGCAAACACCCGCCAGCCGTCCTTTAAGAGGGCGCGCGCACACCATGCACCAATGCCGGAGGAGCAGCCGGTGACGATTATCGAGGGACGGTCGGTCATAATGGGTGGTTTCCTGTAGAAATTGCCGTCCGGTTTCCCATATTCATGAACGGGTTACAATCCGGGGAGCATGATGAGACAGTTGGAGAGAGAATGCCGGCCTTCATTCGCATAGCCTGGAAGGTCGTCTTCGATGCCGTCTGGCATTTCAGCGAAGACGACGGCTGGGCCATGGCAAGCCATGTGGCGCTCTCCACCCTCTTGGCGATCTTTCCGTTCCTGATCTTCGGCACCGCACTCGGCAGCTTTCTCGGCGCCGACCAGTTCGCAACGACGGCGGTGCATTTCATCTTCGATACCTGGCCGGAATCGATCGCCAAGCCCATCTCGGACGAAGTGGTGCGGGTGCTAACCATTCCGCGCGGCGGGCTGCTCACCCTGTCGGTTCTCGCCGCCGCCTATTTCGCCTCCAACGGTGTCGAGGCGTTGCGGGTGTCGCTCAACCGCGCCTACCGGGTGGCCGAAAGCCGGGCCTGGTACAAGACCCGGGTGGCAAGCCTTGCCTTCGTCCTTGCCGGCGTATTGGTCCTCGCGATCGTCAGCCTGCTGCTCGTGGCCGTGCCGCTGGCCATCCGCTATGCCGGCACGTATCTGCCGTGGTTCAACGGCCTCTTGACCATGATCGACAGCTGGAGCCTTGTCGGCGTGTTTGTCATGCTGACCACCGGCCTCATCGTCAGCCATCTCTGGCTGCCGGATGGGCGGCGTAAGATCATGGATGTCCTGCCGGGCATCATCCTGACGCTCGCGGCCTGGTCGATCGGCGCCTATGTCTTTGCCTCCTACATCGCCACTTTCGCCACCTATGTCTCGACCTATGCGGGTCTCGCCTCGATCATGATCGCGCTGGTCTTCCTCTATATCGTCGGGGTCATCTTCATTCTCGGCGCCGAGATCAATGCCGCGATCATGAAATACAAGGTCAAGCGCATGGTGATCCGCCACATCATGGGACCGCGGGAAGATGTGGTTAAGGTGGAGAGCGCAGCCGGGGAGACAGAGATTCCGAGGGAAAACGTCCTATAGGACCATCGCCCGGACATCGTCGGGGGTCTTGCCGGCTTCCCGGAAGGCGGCGATGCCGGTGTCGCGATTGCTCTTCGACAGCTTGCGGCCGTCGGGGCCAAGGATCAGCTGGTGGTGGTGATAGGTTGGTTGGGGAAGATCGAGCAGGCTTTGCAGCAGCCGGTGCACCGAACTTGCGTGGAAGAGATCGTTACCCCTGACCACATGGCTGACACCCTGCAGCGCATCATCGACGGTTACCGCCAGGTGATAGCTCGACGGCGCGTCCGAGCGTGACAGCACCACATCGCCCCAACCGGCAGGGTCGGCCGCGATCACGCCGGTTTGACCATCCGGACCGGTGCCGCTCTCCTGCCATGTCAGCGGCTCCTTCAGCTCAGCCAGCGCCTTGGCCATATCCAGCCGCCACGCATGCGGTTTGCCGCCGGCCAGCAAGCGCTGCGGGGCATCGGCCGATAGCTTGCGTTCCTCGCCGGGGTAAAGCGGCGCGCCGTCCGGATCGCGCGGCCAGGCTTTGCCCTTTGCCTCGAACTCGCCAACGGTGGTCTTGATCGCGCCCCGCGTCAAAAATGCCGGATAGACCAGATCCCGGTCGATCAACCTGCCGAGCGACTGGCGATAGAGATCAAGATGCTCCGATTGCCGCCGCACCGGTTTTTCCCAGTCGAGCCCCAGCCATGCGAGGTCCTCGACTATCCCAGCCTCGAATTCCGGCGTGCAGCGGGCAATGTCGATATCCTCGATCCGCAGCAGCAAGCGTCCGCGCTCTGCTTTTGCCATGTCATGATTGAGAATTGCCGATAGCGCGTGGCCAAGATGAAGCTGGCCGTTCGGGCTTGGTGCGAACCGGAACACCGGTTGTTTTGGCACAGTTTTGTTCATAATTTCTTCTTGGCACGGAAGCGCGCTTCCAGCCATCGATTTTGCCCTTATATAGACCGAATGTCGATGTCGCACCGGAGGGCTGGAGATGCGGATCATCCGCACGCATGAGGATATCAATGCCGGCCTCAATGGTCTGGTGATGCTCGATGCGCGCCTGGAACATGTCGTGTCGAAGGCAGGCCCGGTGCCGCTGCGCCGCGCCGATCCCGGTTATCGCGGCATCGCCAATATCATCGTCTCGCAAATGGTTTCGAAAGCCAGCGCAGCCGCCATCTGGAACCGCATGGAAGCCGCACTCGGTGCTATCGATGCTGCCAGCGTCACGGCCATGTCCGACGACGATTGCCGTCTGGTTGGCCTATCGCGCGCCAAGGCCGATACGCTGCGGCGGGTCGCACGGGCCGTGCTCGACGGCGAACTTGATCTGGAGGCGATCTGTTCGGTCGAGGGCAGTGCCGCGATCCGCGAAATGACCGCCATCAAGGGTGTCGGCCGCTGGACCGCTGAAGTCTATCTGTTGTTCTGCGCCGGCCATCCCGATGTGTTTCCGGTCGGAGACGTTGCCCTGCAAAATGCAGTCAGCCATGCACTGATGCTGGAGATGCGCCCGTCGGTGCGTGAGCTTGATTCGCTGACCGAGCTCTGGGCGCCATGGCGCAGTGTCGCTGCGCGTCTGTTTTGGGCCTACTATGCCACCGAAATGCGCCGGGATGGCACGCCGGCCACTCCATAAGGCAAAAAGCGAATCTTTTGTTTCCTTTTTCCTTTTGGCTTCACAATCCTGACGCAACGGGCCTAATATAGAAGGTGCAGGTGCCGAATCGAGCAGGAGTATACTGGCTTGACGATTGCAGTCTCACCACACGGCCTCCCAGCGCTCGTGCTGAACGCTGACTATAGGCCACTGAGTTATTACCCCTTGTCGCTGTGGTCCTGGCAGGACGCGATCAAGGCCGTTTTCCTAGACCGCGTGCATATCCTGGCCGAATACGATCATCAGGTCTCATCCCCCAGCTTTTCCATGCGCCTGCCAAGTGTCGTCTGCCTGAAAAGCTACGTGCAGCCGTCCCGTCATCCGGCCTTCACGCGGTTCAACGTGTTCCTGCGTGACCGGTTCGAATGCCAGTATTGCGGGTCACCGGATGATCTGACCTTCGACCACGTGATCCCGCGCTGCTGCGGCGGCCAGACCACTTGGGAAAATGTCGTCGCTGCCTGCTCGCCCTGCAATCTGCGCAAGGGCGGAAAGATGCCGCGCCTGGCGGGCATGTTCCCGCACCAGAAACCGTTCCACCCGACGGTTCAGGATCTGCACAACAACGGCCGGCTGTTCCCGCCAAACCATCTGCATGACAGCTGGATGGACTATCTCTACTGGGATGTCGAACTGCAGCCGTAGCGGTTCTGAGCATTTCTCGGGAGTAGAGCGAGGCAGGTGGCCCCAGACCCTCCGTCATTCCTGTGCCCGTCACAGGAATCCGGCCACGCGACGTCTGTCGCGTCAAAAGAGTCTTATGCGCCGCAGACGCGGCGCAACTGGATCCCCGCCACAAGGGCGAGGAAGATGGGGTTCGGGATACTCTGTTCGAGATAACTCGGGCGCTCATCGGCGAACCGATTACGCCTTGGCAGCACCACGCAGCGCAATCGCCGCCAGGATTAGGCTGGCAATGACGTTCCAGCCGGCAAAGGAAAGACCGAGCACGCGCAGGGACGCATCCGTGCAGGATGGGCCGTGTTTGCTGTCGAGATCGCCGAGCAGGTCGCCGACATTACCGGAAACGCCCGATGCCGATGTCGCGCAGGTTGCCGGCCCTTCCCAGAAATGCCATTCGACGCCAGCGTGATAGATGCCTGTTCCGGCACCCACCAGCATCAGGATACCGATGACCACAAGCAAAGCACGCGTCGTCCATACGGGGAGCCGCAGAACCGAAGTGGCAATCGCGACGATGCCGATCGGAATGCCCCAGTAATAGGGCGTGCGCTGTATCAGGCAGAGCGCGCAGGGGATATAGCCGCCAATATGCTCGAAGGCGAGCGCACCGCCGACAGTGCCTGTCATGCCGAGTGTGGCGAGGACAGACGGCAGAAGGCCGCGGGGTGGCTGGGGCAGGCTGTCGCTCACGGAGGGCTCCATCGGAATGTCAGGCAAGGAAACGGTAGGCAGCGAACATGGCGATCAGCAGGCCGGCGGCAGCCGCTGCCAGCAGACCGAGACGCTTTTCGATAAAATCGCGGATTTCTTCGCCGTAGCGCTGCAAAAGCCAGGCCAACAGGAAGAAGCGGGCACCGCGGGCAACGATCGCCGAGACGATGAACAGGCCGAGATTGATGTTGGCAGCGCCGGAGAGAATGGTCACCACCTTGATCGGCGGCAAATGCGCAAGGCCAGAGGTGACAAGCAGCAGCACCAGTGTTTCGTAGCCAACCGATGCCTTCATCGCCTCGAAGGCTTCGAGCTTGCCGTAGAAATGCAGGATCGGCTTGGCGAGCGCCTCAAACGCGTAATGGCCGATATACCAGCCGGCGATGCCGCCGAGCACGGAGGCAATCGTCGCCACCAGCGCGTAACGATAGGCACGCTCCGGCCGGGCCAGCGCCATCGGCAGGAAGAGAACGTCGGCTGGAACCAGGAAGACGGAACTTTCGACGAAAGCGATGACTGCGAGCCACGCTTCGGCGGATTTCCGGGCGGCGAGCGACATGGTCCAGTCGTAAAGGCGTCGAAGCATCAAGCATTTCCAGTTTCGGTTCCCGCCTTTTAGGCAGGATTGGCCATGCTGTAAATGATTTGCTGCGGATGCGAATTGCACAGTTTTGTGATTCCCACCCGCCGATCTGCAAAATCCCGGTTGACCGTTCCGAAACGGTTCGTGTAAACGCTTTTTGCTACCCCGAAAGGTATCCGTGCCCCGTTGGCGGAATTGGTAGACGCGCCTGACTCAAAATCAGGTTCCGAGAGGAGTGCTGGTTCGATTCCGGCACGGGGCACCACTTCAATTTTCCAATCAGAATTGCATAGGTTTCGAATCGCGTAGTCGAGCGTGCCGACGATTTGCGCGCGGCACGCAACTTGATTAATCGAAACACAACTATCCGGCGTGCGAATCGTGGATATCGCCGTTGGTTTGCTCCAAATCGGAACAGGTCGAAAAGACGATTAACCGCCCTGTTGCATCGCGATTGCAAAATTCTTCGGCGTTGCCCAGTCTGGAACACATCAATCCCCCATCGGCACACTTTGCCTGCAACCATGGAGTCGAGCATGTCCCAGTCTGCTACGTCCTGCGCCATTTTCGACGATGTTGATGCGTTGTCCGGAGCCCTGTTCTCGTGGTGCGCCGAACGCGGTGTCCGTTTGCGCAGCCAGGAGGGCGTCAGTGCCGCCGGTGCCGTCATCGATCTGTTCTTTGCCGGATATACAACGCAGGACGAATTGCTTGGTGCGTTGAATGATCGCCACAGCCGTGAAGTCGTCTTTGCGTCCTGATGCGGCGATAGCACGCGGTTGCTTCAGGATCGGCGCGGGCTTCAGTTGAATTTCCTGATCCGGAAGTGTTAGGTGCGCTGCAGCGAAATTTCTTGCGGCGGGCACATGCTTCCGATCAGCTATACCTATGACAATCTCCGCCGCGACTTCCGCTGGCAGATTCCCGAAAAGTTCAATATCGGCGTAGCTGTCAGCGATGACTGGGCTGCGCGTGAGCCTGGGAGGATCTGCCTGCAGCATTTCAGCCCGGATGGTACCCACCTGTCGCTGACTTATGGCGCGTTCGCGGCGCAATCCTCTGCCTTCGCCCAGGGGTTGTTACAACAGGGCGTCAGGCCCGGAGACCGGGTGGCGATCCTTCTGCCGCAGAGTTTCGAAACGGCCATCGCCCATGCGGCGATCTACAAGCTTGGCGCCATTGCGCTGCCGCTGGCGCTGTTGTTCGGCGTCGAAGCGCTTGAATACCGGTTGCGGGATGCGGGTGCATCCGCCATCGTCACCAACCGCTTCGGCTACGAGAAAATTGCAGAAATCCGCGGCCAGCTGCCAGACTTGAAGGCCGTCGTCCTGGTGGATCACGAGGCGCCGGAAACCGTCGGCTTCGCAGCCCTTACGAAAACGTCGGCGCCGAATTTTGCCCCTGCCGATACGACGCCCGATGATCCGGCTATGATGATCTACACATCGGGCACGACCGGCCCGCCGAAGGGCGCGCTGCATGGGCACCGGGTTCTGCTTGGTCACATCCCTGGCTTCCAATTCCACCACGCCTTCCTGCCGCAACCGGGCGACCGGATGTGGACGCCGGCGGACTGGGCCTGGGCGGGCGGTTTGTTGAATGCGCTCTTGCCCTCTCTGCTGCTCGGCGTTCCCGTTGTTTCCTCCCTCGGCCAGAAATTCGACCCGCATATGGCTTTTCGCATTCTGGAGGAGATGGACGTGCGTAACGCCTTCATCCCGCCAACGGCGCTGCGACTGATGAAGTCGGTCGAAAATCCGCGTTCGCTTTATCGTCTCAACCTGCGCACCATCGGGTCTGCCGGGGAATCGCTTGGCCGTGAGACCTGGGAGCAGGCAAGCGAGGCTTTTGGCTTACCGGTCAACGAATTCTACGGCCAGACGGAGTGCAATATCGTGCTCTCCTCGGCTGCCAATCTCGGCGTGCTGAAACCCGGCTCCATGGGCAAGGCGGCGCCCGGCCATGACGTTGCGATCATCGACGGCGAGGGCAGGGCGCTTCCGGTCGGCACTGTCGGGCAGGTGGCCGTGCGCCGTCCTGATCCGGTGATGTTTCTTGGCTACTGGAAGAACGAAGCGGCCACATCGGCAAAATTCATCGGCGACTGGATGACGACAGGCGATCAGGGCGTTCAGGACAAAGAAGGATATGTCACTTTCTTCGGGCGTGACGATGATGTCATCACGTCGTCCGGCTACCGGATCGGCCCCGGCGAGATCGAGGACTGTTTGGCTGGCCATCCGGCCGTGCAGCTTGCAGCCGCCATCGGCAAGCCGGACCCGGTACGCACCGAGATCGTCAAGGCTTATATCGTGCTGAAACCAGGCTGCGAGGCCGGACCGGCGCTGGAAGCGGAGATCCGCAACTGGGTCAAGACCCGCCTGTCAATGCATGAATACCCGCGTGAGATCGCGTTTCTCGACAGCCTGCCCTTGACCACATCCGGCAAGGTGATCCGCCGTATCCTGCGCGATCGGGCAGCGGCAGAGGGCTGAGGCTCATCTCTCTTCCCCTGCGCCGGTGTTTCCCTCTATCGCAGCGAGCGTGGGGCCAGCGAACGGATTTTTTCACGCAGCAGCCGCGCCATGTTGCGGGTGTTCCGATAAAGATGCAGCTGGGCCGCCACTTGGCGCACGTCGCGGTCGCGGTTCTGGTTCAGGCCGATCACCAGCGTACCCATCTCCTCGCGCTCTTCCCAGAAACGGCTCATCAGCGGATGGTCGGGAACGGCGCAACTGTCGGAACGCACGATATTGGCATCGTCGAGATGCCATTCGGTCAGTTCGGCGAGGAGCAGCTTGCCGGGAGAATATTTCGCATAGTGTTCGTCATAGGCCGTCTTCCAGGTATAGGCCTCGCCCGCCATCATGAAGACGATCATCGAGGCAATGGCCGTGCCGTCAAGGTCGATCGTATGGATGCGTACGCTGTCGGCTTCGGCCAGATTTGTGATCGCTTCGCGGGCAAAGGCGGCGCGGTAGCGGTCGAGCACCATGGCCGTGCGCTGCTTGCCCTTCCAGCCGCTCGCTTCCAGCGCAAGGAACTCTTCCATGCGAACACGGATTTCACCGGGCTGGCGGGCGACATTGTAGGAAACGCTTCCGACCTTCTCCAGAAGGTTCCATTGCCGGCGCAGTTCCCGCAGATGCGATGCGCTGATCGCGTGGCGCAGATAGGTCTGTCCGTCCTGCAGGCTTTCCAACATCGGCCGGGAGAAGGTGTCGGTCACCGTCAGTGGGAAGTTGCGGCCGATGGCAACAGCGCGGGCAAGCTGGGCGAATTTGCCCTTGAGGCGGATGTCGGGCAGCACGAGAACGCCGGGCAGTTTCGCCGCCGGGGAGGTGAGCGCCTCGTAAAAATTGTCGATGGTTTCGGCCGCATCCTCGGCGTCGAGCAGGGGCACGCCGAGCGGGCCGAACGGATTGGACCAGGCGCGGATGATCGGGGCGCCGATCGAAAAGCCCGGCTTCTCGATCGAAAACGGCATCAGGAAGCGGATGCGGCTGCGGCGTTCGTCGTTGTCGCGGATCAGCGCCAGCCGGATGATCCGGTCTTCAAGCCGCGGCATGGCTGGCGCCAGGAAACGGCCGGTGAAGAAGACGTTCGGCTCCATTGCCCGGTTGGAGAGGAAATCCAGCTCCGTCTGCAACTCATAGCCCTGGCGTGCCGGATAAAAGCAAAGCTGGCGGCCGGGGCGGCCGATGGCGATGGTGTTGTCGGCAACGGGCTGATCGGGCACCGGCTGAACGAGGCCGCCGAGGATGCGTGCCGACCGGCTGTTGGCGTCGTCAGGAAAATGCGGGTTGCCGGTCATGAGCGGGGTGCCTCTGATTTGATGATTCTGGCATGCGGATCGGCGAAGGCAAACAGGACAATGCCGAAGGTGCGGCGGACCGCGAGATGGAGAAGGATCGCTTCGACAAACATCGCCCCGGCGGTGGCCATCGCAGCACCGGTCAGCCCGAACATCGGGATCATCGTGACGTTGAGCGCCAGATTGCAGACGAGGGCTACCGCATAAAGCGCAACACAAAGCTTCTGCTGGCCAGCCATGGTCAGGAAGGCTTCGGCAGGACCGACCAACGCCTTAGCTATGATGCCGGCAAACAGGATCGCCATCAGCGGATAACCGGAGACGAAGGCCGGACCGAATAGCGACAAGAGGAACGAGCCGCAGGCAAGTACCATCAGGCCGACCAGGAGCGATGGCCAGAACGACCATTTGGCACTTTCCACCGCAATGACCGCGAGTTGCTGGCGATCAGGACTGGCCATCGCAGCGGAGAAGCGGGGCGAGGCTGCTGCCTTGACCGAGAACATCACGAAATGCACCAGCGCCATGGTCTTGGCGGCGGCAAAATAGATCGCGACGCTGGCCGGATCGAGATAAAGCCCGACGATGACGACGTCGGAATTGGTGAGCATGAAGCCGAACCCCTCGATCAGGAAGATCGGCAGCGCAACGCGGAACCATGCGCCGAATTCGATCCGGCTCGGCCCTTTGAGATACCGGCGGCGCAACCGCCAGGTGAGGATGAAGAACTGGCTGACGCTGGTCAGATAGGTTGCAGCCATGGCCGCGATCATCGCGGTCTGGGCGGTATGCGGCTCGCCGAATGCCACCGCCAGCATCATGAAGACGAGGATCAGCAGGGGCCGGACGATATAGGTCGGGCTCATCGCCGAAACGGCCCAGCTATGGGCACGCGACGTTCCCTCCATCACATCCCCCAGCGCAATCATCGGCAGGGAAAAGATACCGAGATAAAGCGGCAGGATATAATAGCTTTCGATATGTTCGCCGAACAACCGGAGGCCGCCGATGCCGAGGATGGCAACGCCGGTCGCCGACAGGAGCGCGAAGATGCGGACGGTCGCCGTCATTCCGCGGATTTCGGCCATGGCTTCGCGGGCACGGTACTGCGGAAGGAAGCGGATGATCGTGGTGTGGAAACCAAGGCAGGACAGGTTTCCGAACAGAACCACCAGCACCCAGACGAAAACGAAAATGCCGTATTCGAATTCGCCCATGACGCGGGCCAGGATGATCTGCGATACGAAGGCGATGGCGGCGCTGACGACGCGGATGGCAAAGGCAACAAGCGCCATGCGTTGCGCAAGGTGTTTGGGATCGCTGCTCGTCAGTACGGGAATGAGTTTTTCAACCAGCGGCGACAGCCGGTCCCTCACTGCGGGCGGCAAAATTCGACCAGCGGTTTGACAGGCTGCGATGAACACTGAAATACCCAAAACTACGCAAAACAGGCTGCCAGTCTTGACAGAACAGCGTTAACAAACGGTGGAGATAGAGCCTGCGGCGCACGGTTTCGCTGTCCGGAACCAATCCCACAAGGCGAGTTTCAGGATGCTGACGACGACAATCGATATGCTATTATCGGTTGCATTCGGGGGCAGAAGCAGCGTGCGTGGTGCCGGCCCACGCAACCGGGAAGACGGGCTCCCCGGCTGTGGCAACGGCCTTGCTATCGAATCTGGAGGTGTTCTATGTGGCAAAAGCCATTTAGCATCACGCTTATGATGCGGAAAACCCGGACTGGCTGGTCAATAGCAGTCCGGGTAAACTTCGCTAAGTAAGTCCAAGGCAGACGGGATTGCCGTCCCGTCTGCCACTTCAGAAATAAGCGATAACGCCTATAAAATCAAGTTTCCGATGCTTATGCTTCAAACGTACCGTGGCAGTGCTTGTATTTCTTGCCCGAACCGCAAGGGCAGGCCTCGTTGCGGGAAACCTTGCCCCAGCTCGACGGATCCTGGGGATTGCGGTTTTCCGGCTCGACGAAGTTCAGGTTGACGCTGTCGGCGAAGTCGTCGACCCCGGTGTCGGGGTCGATGTGATGACCGACCATTTCCGGCGGTACCGGCTGCGGTGCTTCGGCGGCTTCACGCACCAGTTCGACGCGCATCAATTGTGCCGTCACGGCCTGGCGAAGGTTGGCCAGCAGTGCCTGGAACAGCTCGAAGGCTTCCGACTTATATTCCTGCAGCGGGTCGCGCTGGGCGTAGCCACGGAAACCGATGACTGAGCGCAGGTGATCGAGGTTGACGATATGCTCGCGCCACAGATGGTCGAGGGTCTGCAGAACCACGGAGCGTTCCACATAGAGCATGATATCCGGGCCGAACCGCTCGGCGCGATCTGCTGCGGCCTTGTCGGCTTCGGCCGTGATGCGCTCGCGAATATCGTTCTCGTCGATGCCTTCCTCGGCAGCCCATTCGATGATCGGCAGGTCGAGGTTGAGCGAGTTCTGCACGTCGGTCTTGAGGCCGACGGCATCCCACTGTTCGGCATAGGCTTTTTCTGGAATGCGCTTGGCCACTATGTCCTCGATGACCTCGTGGCGCATGTCGGCGACCGTTTCGGAAATATCGGTCGCATCCATCATCTCGATGCGCTGCTCGAAGATCACCTTGCGCTGATCGTTGAGCACGTCGTCGTATTTCAGAAGGTTCTTGCGGGTGTCGAAGTTGCGGGCTTCGACCTTCTTCTGGGCGCGTTCCAGCGCCTTGTTGATCCAGGGATGGACGATCGCTTCGCCTTCCTTGAGGCCAAGCTTCTGCAGCATCGAATCCATCCGGTCGGAGCCGAAGATGCGCATCAGGTCGTCCTGCAGCGACAGGAAGAATTTCGAGCGGCCGGGGTCGCCCTGACGGCCGGAGCGGCCACGCAGCTGGTTGTCGATACGGCGGCTTTCGTGGCGCTCGGTTGCCAGAACGTAGAGGCCGCCGGCAGCGAGAGCGATGTCTTTCAGTCGCTGGACCTCGACCTTGATCGCGGCTTCCTTTTCGTCGCGCTCGGGGCCGTGTTCCATCTCGCCGAGTTCGCGTTCAACGCGCATTTCAAGGTTGCCGCCGAGCTGGATGTCAGTACCACGGCCGGCCATGTTGGTGGCGATCGTGACCGCACCCGGAACGCCGGCCTGTGAAACGATATAGGCTTCCTGCTCGTGATAGCGGGCGTTCAGAACCTGGAAGTTGGTGAAGCCAGCCTTCTTCAGCATTTCGGCGAGAAGCTCGGATTTTTCGATCGAGGTCGTGCCGACCAGAACCGGCTGCTGGCGATCCTGCGATTCCTTGATCTCGGCGATGATCGCCTTGTATTTCTCTTCGACCGTCCGGTAGACTTCGTCGTCCTCGTCGATACGCTTGATCGGCAGGTTGGTCGGTACTTCCACGACTTCCAGGCCATAGATGTTGCCGAATTCCTCGGCTTCCGTCGAGGCCGTACCGGTCATGCCACCGAGCTTCGAATACATGCGGAAATAGTTCTGGAAGGTAACCGAGGCCAGCGTCTGGTTTTCCGGCTGGATGGTGACCTTTTCCTTGGCCTCAAGCGCCTGGTGCTGGCCTTCCGAATAACGACGGCCCGGCATCATGCGGCCGGTGAATTCGTCGATGATGACGATCTCGTCGTTGCGGACGATGTAGTCCTTGTCCTTCTGGAAAAGCTTGTGGGCCTTCAATGCGTTATTGACGTGATGGACGATCGCGACGTTCTCGACGTCGTAAAGCGTTTCGCCCTTCAACAGGTTCGCCTCGCGCAGAAGATTTTCCAGCTTCTCGGTGCCGTCCTCTGAGAAATTGGCGGAGCGCTGTTTTTCGTCGATCTCGTAGTCTTCCGGCGACAGCATCGGAATGAACTTGTCGATGGTGTTGTAGAGATCGGAGCGGTCGTCGAGCGGGCCGGAGATGATCAACGGCGTGCGCGCTTCGTCGACGAGGATAGAGTCGACTTCGTCGACGATCGCGAAAAAGTGGCCGCGCTGGACCATCTGGTTGCGCTCGTACTTCATGTTGTCGCGGAGATAATCGAAGCCGAGTTCGTTGTTGGTCGCGTAGGTAACGTCGCAGGCATAGGCAGCGCGGCGCTGGTCGTCGGTCAGGCCGTGGACGATAACGCCCGTCGTCAGTCCGAGGAACGAATAGATCCGGTTCATCGTCGCCGAGTCGCGGGTCGCGAGGTAATCGTTGACCGTGACGACGTGAACGCCCTTGCCGGCAATTGCGTTGAGGTAGACCGGCAGCGTTGCCACCAGCGTCTTGCCTTCACCGGTCTTCATTTCGGCGATCGATTTTTCGTGCAGGATGATCCCGCCGATCAGCTGGACGTCAAAAGGTCGCAGGCCAAGCGCCCGGCGTGCAGCTTCGCGGGCAACGGCGAAGGCGGGCACCAGGAGATCATCGAGCGTCTTGCCGTCGGCGAACTGCTGGCGGAACTCGACGGTCTTGGCGGCTAGAGCTTCATCGGAAAGCGCTTTGGTTTCAGCTTCCAGCGCATTGATGGCATCGACCTTGGCTTTGTAGCCCCGCACACGGCGGTCATTCGATGAACCGAAGATTTTGCGGGCGATGCCGCCGAGACTGACCATAAGAATGGTCCTTTCTTCTATGTCGCCAACGCGGTCAATTTCCGCGAAATACTATGAAACGCCCGGAACTGTTCTGGACGCGAGGTTGCGTGACAGATAAGAGGGGGGTCGAATTATGTCAACGGAGTTGAGGCACGCCAAGGCTACAGAACGGCCACAATCTGATGATGTGGAACGTTTCAGGCCGGCCGTGACCGCGGTTTCGGAGACCAGCGTGGAAGGTATGAGGATGTTGAAATACAAAATGCTTGCGGCGGTTGCCCTGATCGCTGTCATGGCCGCCCAAGGCCCGGCAGCGGCACAGGATGCCGCCGATCCCGTCATCGCCAAGGTTGGCGTCACGGAAATCCACCAGTCGGAGCTGGACTACGCCCTTACCGGCCTTGATCCGCAGCTGGCACAGCTGCCGGACGATCAGAAGCGCGCCGCCGCGCTTTCCGGTCTGATCGACGTCAAGTTGCTGGCCAAGGACGCCGACAAGGAAGGCCTGCAGAACGATGCGGACTTCAAGAAGCGTCTCGCCTATCTGACCGATCGCGAATTGCACAACGCCTTCTTCAAGAAGCACGTTGTCGATGCCGTCAAGCCGGAAGAGGTCAAGGCCCGCTACGACGTGGAAATCGCCAAGATCCCTGCGCAGGAAGAAGCCAAAGCCCGCCATATCCTGGTGAAGACCGAGGAAGAAGCCAAGGCGATCATCAAGGATCTGGATGCCGGCAAGGACTTCGCGACCATCGCCAAGGAAAAGTCGACCGACCCGAACAAGGCTGATGGCGGTGATCTCGGCTACTTCACCAAGGATCGCATGGTTCCGGAATTCTCGGAAGCCGCTTTCAAGCTCGAAAAGGGCAAGTACACGGAAGTGCCGGTCAAGACCCAGTTCGGCTTCCACGTCATTCTGCTCGAAGACAAGCGCATGCAGCCCCCGCCGCCGTTTGAACAGGTCGAGCCGCAGGTCAAGCAGCTGGTCATGCGCGACAAGTACATCGAGCTTCTGGCTGCGGCCAAGAAGGATGCCGGCGTCGATATCACCGACCCGGCCCTGAAGAAGGCCTATGACGAGGCGAACAAGGCAGAAGCCGCGACCGCCAACTGATGAGATCGAGCGTGACCCTTCGTCTTCGGCCGGTCACGCCTTTCTGATATACAGTGAACGACACAGGTCCCGGAGGCGTCAGGCTCTTCGGGATTTCGTTTGTGGGCCCGCAGGCCGGGCCATCATCGCTAAACAGGGTTGATCATGTCCGGTTCCGTTTCCCCGCTTGCTCCGAAATCTTTCGCCGACATGCCGCCCGTGCGCGGTGTCCGCATGGCAACCGCCGCAGCCGGTATCAAGTACAAGAACCGGACCGATGTGCTGCTGATGGTTTTCGATGAACCGGCCTCTGTCGCCGGCGTCTTTACCAAGTCGCGCTGCCCGTCGGCTCCCGTCGATTTCTGCCGTCAGAACCTGTCTGGCGGCATTGCCCGTGCCGTGGTCGTCAATTCCGGCAATGCCAATGCCTTTACCGGCAAGAAGGGCAGGGCTGCGACCGAGCTGACGGCGCAGTCCGCTTCGCAAGCGGTTGGGTGCTCGACCGGCGAAGTGTTTCTTGCGTCCACCGGCGTCATCGGCGAACCGCTGGATGCGACCAAATTTGCCGGTGTTCTCGGCCACATGACCGTGCAGGCGACCAGCGATTTCTGGTTTGAGGCCGCCAAGGCGATCATGACCACGGATACCTATCCGAAAGTGTCGACCCGTACCGCCGAGATCGGCGGCGTCACCATCACCATCAACGGCATCGCCAAGGGCGCCGGCATGATCGCGCCAGATATGGCGACGATGCTGTCCTTCGTCGTTACCGACGCGGATATCGCCCCGGACGCCCTGCAGGTTCTGTTGTCGGAAGGCACAGGCCCGACCTTCAACTCCGTCACCGTCGATAGCGACACCTCCACCTCCGACACGCTGATGCTGTTTGCCACCGGTGCTGCCGGCAAGGATGGCCAGACGAAGATCGTCAGCCCCACCGATCCGGCGCTCGATGGTTTCCGTGCAGCGCTGAATGATCTCCTGCGCGATCTGGCGCTGCAGGTGGTTCGCGATGGCGAAGGTGCGCGCAAGATGGTTGCGGTTACCGTCGAGGGTGCCGAGAGCGACCAGGCTGCCAAGCGCATTGGTCTGTCGATTGCCAATTCGCCGCTGGTGAAGACGGCGGTTGCCGGCGAGGACGCCAATTGGGGCCGCGTGGTCATGGCCGTCGGCAAATCCGGCGAACTGGCCGACCGCGACCGGCTGGCGATCTGGTTCGGCGATGTTCGCGTCGCAGTCGATGGCGAGCGCGATCCGACCTATTCGGAGGCCGCGGCTACGGCCGTGATGAAGGAACAAGACATCGCCATCCGCGTCGAGATCGGTCTCGGGTCCGGCAAGGCGACCGTCTATACCTGCGATCTGACCAAGGAATATATCGAGATCAACGGCGACTACCGGAGCTGATGGCAGTGCAGGATACAATTTCGAAAGCCGATCTGCCGAACGTCCGCCGTCTGGAGGCCGTCGGTTTTCGCGCCTGGCCTGCGGCTTCGGTACAGTATGACGGCAGCTGGCTGATCCGCTTGACGGCGGGCCATGATTCCAAACGGCTGAATTCGGTCAATCCGCTCGATCCGTCCGACAGCCGCGATATCGAGATCAGGCTTCTAAAGGCTGCCAAGCGCTTTTCCGACTATGGACGGCCGCTGACCGTTCGCCAGACGCCGCTGACCCCGCCGCCGCTGATTGCCTACATGGATCAGCATAACTGGCCGGTATTTTCTGAGACCATCGTCATGATGGCGGATATTCCACCGAACGATACGACGGAATCGATCGAGCATCTGCCGTTGCGCGATGTCGGCCGTTTTGTCGATGCGCGGCTGCAGATCTGTGGTGAAAGCAGCCAGGACAAGGCGGGTCTCACCGAAGTCATCAACGCGATCAAGGCGGAATGCGGGCTGTTTCTCTTCGAGGCGCAGGACGAAGGACCGATCGCAGTATCGCTCGCCGTTCATGACAATGATCTTGCCGGTATCTTGCAGGTGGCTGTTGCTCAGAGCGTCCGGCGGCAGGGTGTCGGTAGCGCCATCGTCAACGCCTCGCTGCGCTGGGCCCGTCTGCGTGGTGCCCGCACCGCTTGGCTTTCGGTCGAGAGCGACAATGACGCCGCGATCAAGCTTTATCGCAAGTTCGGCTTCAGGGATGTCTACCGGTATGCCTACCGGCGCGAAGGGGAATGATGATGGACGTTGCCGGCCGAAAAATTCTTCTGGTTGCGGCCTGCGCGCTGGTCGACAGCGACGGCCGGATACTTCTCGCTCAGCGGCCGGAGGGCAAGTCGCTGGCGGGGCTCTGGGAGTTTCCCGGCGGCAAGGTCGAGCCTGGGGAAACGCCGGAAGAAACGCTGATCCGTGAACTGGACGAGGAGCTGGGGGTGCGCACCAAGGTCGCGTGCCTGGCGCCTTTGACATTTGCCAGCCACACCTATGACGATTTTCATCTGCTGATGCCGCTCTATGTCTGCCGGCGCTATGAAGGTGCCGCCCATGGGCGGGAAGGCCAGGCGGTGAAATGGGTTCGCCCAAATGCCCTGCGCGACTACCCGATGCCGCCAGCCGACGAGCCACTTATCCCCTATTTAATGGATTTGCTCTGAACCTATCCTCGAAATTTCTGTTTTATTAATCGAACATTTATCACCCTCCCGCAAAATCAGCTTCGAGTAAGTACTGGTGTCTAATGGTTTGGGGATGATTCCCGTAACCGATGCCGGTTTTTTATTGGCGTTGACATGGTGAAGCGGTGAGTAGACCGGCTTCAGGGAAACGCACGTATTCGAAGAGGCAGACGATGGTCGATGACGATTTTTGGAGAACGGTACAGGACAAGGATCTGGCGACACCCCAGAGCCGCCGCACCGGTGCGCTTAATCTGTCGCTGCTGTTCGGTACTGCCGTCATCGCGCTGACCCTCATTCTGACGCCGATGATGACGTCGAAGACGGACAACAAGGTGCTGGCCGACGCGCCGATCGACTACGATAGTATTCAGACAGGATCGATCCCGAGCAGCCCGCCTACAAAGCGTTACACAGTGCGCCGCAGCGTGCTGCAGGAAATGCCGGGCGCAGTCTGCATTATCGACAGTGATGGCAACAAAAGCGGTTGCTGATGTCCCTGTGAGCCCGGGCTTCTTGCCCCGTGTTCCGGTTCGCTGCCAGCCTGGGGTCGATGCCGATTCCGATATTGACAGGGCGCATGCTCGCGCTTCGGATGAAGTAATCCGATGGGCATGCGCAGGGCAGGCTGGGAGCACATGAAGACACTGATTCGCCTTTGGAAAGACAAATCCGGTGCCACGGCAGTCGAGTATGGTCTGCTGGCCACCCTGATTTCGATCGGCATGATGGTCGGGCTAGGGGCGTTCTCGGATTCCCTGCTCGCCGTCTTTCAGACGATCACCACCGCCATCATTGGTGCCGGGCCCATCTAAGGCTTGCGGACAATCCTATTGTTCACCTTTCAACGGCAGTTCGCGCGTGCTCAGCGCATCGGATAGCCTTTGCTTTGCCGAGCCGGGTTTCAGCGGTTTCTGCTGGCTTTCGTGCGGTGCCCAGCCGGAAATATAGATGATCGAAAACGTCGCCCGGATGCGGCCATCCGGGTCGCCAAAACGCTCGGCGTAGATTTCGGCGGCGCGTACGAAAAAGCGCCGGGTCAGCGGCTTGCGGCTGCGGGCTGCGAGCGGATTGGTCATTCCCATCGAGCGCAGGTCTTTCAACAACGAAAACAGCGACGCATAACGTACCGTGTAGCTTTCGGTATCGGCGACCGGCAGGCTGAAGCCGGCACGTTGCAGGAGTGCACCGATATCGCGGACATCGGCAAAGGGGATGACACGCGGACTGGCGCCGCCGGTCAATTCGCTTTCGGCGGCAAGAAGCACCTCGCGCAATTCCTGCAAGGTGCCGGAGCCGGGAATGGCGGCGAGAAACAGGCCATCGGGTTTGAGCGCCCGGCGCACCTGGATGAACACGCCGGGTGTGTCGTTGGTCAGATGCAGCGACAGCGGGGAAACGATGAGGTTTGCCGATTCTGCTGCGAGCGGCACCGTCTCCAGTGATGCGACGGAGACTTTTTCATCCATGGCGGCAAAAGCGGCATCCGTTTCGACCCGCTCGATGTCCGTCACCTTGCCGGTGTTGGCGATGTAGCGGGCCGTCAGGCCGGTATAGCCATGCAGTTCGACAGCCTTGTCAAAATGCCGTTCGACCACGCTCAGGCGTTCGGACAGCTCTTGCGCTGCAATCTCCAGCAGGAATTGCGCCTTCGGATCGCCGTTGCGAAAGGCGCGCTTGCGGCGGGCCTCGATGAGCGTCTGGTCGAAAACGATATCCATGGCTTTGCTTTCCTGATCGCCCAAAAATCTGATCGCAATGAAACCCGGCTCGCCGTAATGTCAACCTCATGGGGGATGAAGAGGCGGAAAATCCGGGGTGGCGGCTGGCCAATAGCTTGCGTGCAGGTCTGCGCGGTCTGTGGTCTGCTGCGGTGGATGCGGTCTATCCGCCGGTCTGTGCCGGTTGCGGCCGGATGACCGGGCGGCATCGCGGTGTCTGTGCCTCGTGCTGGGCAACGCTGCGGCTGATCGAGCGGCCGTATTGCGAGGTTCTCGGGCTGCCATTTTCGCATGATCTGGGGGCCGGCATCCTTTCGGCCGATGCGATCGCCAATCCGCCGGTGTTCGAGCGGCTGCGCTCCGTTGCCATCCATGACGGTATTGCCAAGTCGCTCGTCCACGGCCTGAAATATCGCGACCGCACCGATCTGGCGGTGATGATGGCGGAATGGATGATAAGGGCCAGCGACGGCACCGTTGCGGCCTGCGATGTGGTCGTTCCGGTGCCGCTGCATGCTTTTCGGCTCTGGAGCCGCAAGTTCAACCAGTCCGCCGAGCTTGCCCGGGCGATTGCCCATAGCTCGGGTAAACCTTCTCTGGCCGCCGCGCTGATCCGCAACAGACGCACCGCCCAGCAGGTGGGGCTGGGCGTCAGCCAGCGGCAGGAGAATGTGCGCGGCGCTTTCTCGGTGACGGAGGCCGGCAAGGCGGCGCTGTTCGGCAAGCGGGTCGTTCTGGTCGACGATGTCTATACGACAGGGGCGACGGTATCGGCCGCCACAAGGGCGCTGAAGAAGGCGGGGGCGGCGGATGTCACCGTTTTGACCTTTGCAAGAGCCGTGTCCGGTCTTATATGACACGGTATGTGATGCTGGCGCAGGGCCGGCGAAGGAGCAGATCAACTCATGGCTTCGGTCGTCATTTATACCCGTCAATTCTGCGGCTATTGTTCCGCCGCGAAGAAACTTCTGGAAACCAAGGGCGTGACGTTCGAGGAACATGACGCGACCTATGCGCCGGAGGTTCGGCAGAAGATGATCGAGCGCTCGAACGGCGGCACGACCTTCCCGCAGATATTTATCAACAATGCCCATATCGGCGGCTGCGACGACCTGCATGCGCTGGAACGCGCCGGCAAGCTGGACGCGATGCTCGCCGCGTAAGGAGACGCTTCCATGACGCTCAAGGCCGCAGCGATCCAGATGTGTTCCGGTGTCGACCCGGCTCGCAATGCCGAGACGATGGTACGGCTCGTGCGCGAGGCCGCAGCACAGGGCGCAACCTATGTGCAGACGCCGGAAATGACCGGTGCGCTGCAGCGGGACCGCGCTGCGATGAAGACGGCGTTGCGCGACGAGAGCAATGATCTCATCGTTGCTGCAGCGTCGAAGCTTGCCGCCGAACTCGGCATCCATCTGCATGTCGGCTCGACGGCGATCGGTCTTGCCGATGACAAGATGGCCAATCGCGGTTTTCTGTTCGGGCCGGATGGCAAGAAAATCACCCATTACGACAAGATCCACATGTTCGATGTCGATCTCGACAATGGCGAGAGCTGGCGGGAAAGTTCTGCCTATACGCCGGGCGGCACGGCGCGTCTGGTGAACCTGCCGTTCGGCAAGCTCGGCTGCGCCATCTGCTACGACGTACGGTTTCCCGAGCTTTTCCGGGCGCAGGCTGCGGCCGGGGCGCAGATCATGTCGGTACCGGCAGCCTTTACCCGCCAGACCGGCGAGGCGCATTGGGAAATCCTGCTGCGCGCCCGCGCCATCGAAAACGGAATGTTCGTCATCGCGGCGGCCCAGGCAGGCGTGCATGAGGACGGCCGCGAGACGTTTGGCCATTCGATGATCATCGATCCGTGGGGACGTGTTCTCGCGTCGGCCGGCGGCACCGGCGAGGGCATCGTTGTCGCCGATATCGACATCGGTGCGGTTGCCGCTGCGCGCGCGAAAATTCCAAACCTCAAGAACGGCCGGGCGTTTACGCTGGAGGAAGTGCCCAGCGCTTCCAAGGACGTGGCCGCTTGATCAAGTACACGCTTGCCTGTGACAACGGCCATTCGTTCGAGGGATGGTTTTCCTCGAGCGCCGATTTCGACCGCCAGGCGGAGCTTGGGCTGGTTTCCTGTCCCGTCTGCGGTTCTGCTACCGTTGGCAAGGAACTGATGGCACCTTCGGTCTCGACGGCCCGCAAGAAGGATGAGACCAAGGTGCTGATGATGGACCAGGCCCGCAAGGAGGCGGTCGCCAAGATCCGCGAACTGGTCACGTCCATTCGCGAAAATGCGGAGGATGTCGGGGCGAAGTTTCCAGAGGAAGCGCGCAAGATCCATTATGGCGAGGCCGAGCAACGCGGGTTGATCGGCCAGGCGACGGTCGAGGAGGCCAAGACCCTGCTGGAGGAAGGCATCGAGATCGCCGCCCTGCCGGTTCTGCCCGACGATGTGAACTGAGATGACGGCCAGCGGGCACCGTCTGGCCATCTACAATTTCGGCCTGCATGCCGGGCCTGAAGGCGATCCCCGCGTCGAGGGCTTCGTGTCGCGTGAACCGGCCAACTTCGAGGCGGCCTCGCGGGCGTCCGGTTTTATCGGCCGCTCCGGCTATCGCGGCGTGCCGGGGCCGCGCAGCTGGGGCAGGCAGGTTTTTCCACGCTTCATCAACGGCAGTGGCTTTGACAGCGCTCCGTCGTCGCTGTCGCTCTGGGCCGATATCGAATCGCTGATGGCGTTTTCCTATAATGGCGTTCATGCCGATGCGCTGAAACACGGGCGCAACTGGAACATCAAACCCAATTGGCCGCCGCTGGTGCTGTGGTGGGTAGCGGAGCACCGCATTCCCGACTGGTCGGATGGTGCCGGGCGGCTGGAATATCTCCACGATCACGGGGTGTCGGCCAGAGCCTTCACCTTCAAAGAACCCTTCACCCCTGATGGCGAAGCCTATGCAATCGACCGGGACAAAGTCCGGTGGATCGCGGAAGAAAATGCCAAAGGGCAGGCCGATCTGCTTGCCTATGTGCTGACGCTGAAAGTCTAGCACAGCGGCGTTGGGCGGGGATGATGCTGTATGGGCTTCTTGAGGTGGCCCGGGCAGGCGTCGGGTTTTCCCGATCACGTGAAAGGGTGCAGCAGTCTTTTAATTCAACGGCTTGATACCCATCTGCGGGCGGTATGCAGAATGGAGTTTCGAGACTGATGGATTTTTCCGACCTTCGCTTTTCGACAGATCGCCTTGAGATCCGGCGGTTTGTGCCCGGTGATTTTGCGGCTTTTCATGCGTATCATAGCCAGCCGGAGGTCTACCGTTATCTTTATGCCGAGCCGCTCGATGGAGTTGAAGCTGCCGAAAAATTTCAGAGGGCGTGCGCGCCGCGGCTTCGCACGGATGGCGATGCCGCCGTGTTTGCCGTCGAGCGCCGTGAGGATGGTGCCGTCATTGGCGAAGTGGTGCTGAAGCTTGAAAGTGCGATCGCGCGGCAGGTGGAGGTTGGTTATATTTTCAATCCGGCCTTTGCAGCCAAGGGGTATGCCACCGAGGCGATGCGGGCCATTTTGGAATTTGCGTTTTCCGGGCTGAATTTCCACCGGGCCTTTGCCCGGCTTGATGCCGCGAATGCCGGTTCCGTTGGGGTTGTCGAACGGCTGGGCATGCGGCGCGAGGCCCATCTGATCCAGAACGACCAGTTCAACGGCGTCTGGGGCGACGAATTCATCTATGCGCTGCTGAGGGACGAATGGATGGCGCGGCAAGGCGGCGTTTGACGATCCGCGAAGATAGTCTCTCCCGCAAACACGATGGCGGGAGAGGTAGGGAAGCCTGCGTTTACGCCGGGCGCTTGGCGACGATCATGTAGTTGACGTCCATGTCCTTCGACAGGTTCCACTGGTTCGACAGCGGATTGAAGAAGACGCCGGTGCGGTCGGTCACCTCCATGCCGCTGGCGGTGATCGGTTTTTCCAGTTCTTCGGGGCGGACCAGCTTTTCGTATTGATGGGTGCCGCGCGGCAGCCAGCGCAGGACATTTTCGGCGGCGAAGATGGCAAGCGCTGCCGCCTTCATGGTGCGGTTGATGGTGGCGACGAACATCATGCCGCCGGGGCGCACCATGGAAGCGCAGGTGCTCATGAAGAATTCGACATCGGCGACATGCTCGACCACTTCCATGTTGAGCACGACATCGAAGGTCTCGCCGGCTTCGGCAAGGGACTCGGCCGTGACCGCGCGATAATCGACCGCCACGCCGCTGCCGGCCGCGTGGGTCTTGGCAATCATGATGTTCTTTTCCGAAGCGTCGGCGCCGACCACGTCGGCACCCATGCGGGCCATCGGCTCGGACAGGAGGCCGCCCCCGCAGCCGATATCGAGGACGCGCAGGCCCTTCAGGGGCTGGAGCGTTTTGGCCTCGCGGCCGAAATTGTCCGAGACGCGGTCGCGGATATAGGTGAGGCGCACCGGATTGAACTTGTGCAGCGGCCGGAACTTGCCCTTCGGATCCCACCACTCGGCGGCCATGGCGGAAAACCGGTCGACTTCGGTCTGGTCGATGGTAGTGCGGGCCTGCTCACTCATGGTCGGAACTCCTTGGACGATACCCTTGGTGAAGTCGGACGATCGGCCATGAAAGTCAAGGGTTGGCAGTGTCGCGGGCGGTGAGGGCAGCTTACCCTCCCCTTGAGGGAGAGGGTCGGAGCGAAGCTCCGGGGTGGGGTGATCTACGGCGTATGCAATTGTCTCTTGTGTTCGTGGTGGTCACCCCCACCCGCCGCGCTGCGGCGACCTCCCCCCTCAAGGGGGAGGTGGGTTTGCCTCTTCTCCCCAGCGGGGAGAAGGTGCCCGAAGGGCGGATGAGGGGGCGGTCCGGCATAGAGGGGCAGGCCTTTCATTGCGGTGTTTTCTTAATTTCCCACCTCAGTTTGCCCGGATT
>NZ_JAFCXE010000043.1:0-24588 GCF_049897905.1 Pararhizobium sp. PWRC1-1
GCCGCGTTGAGCTTCAGTTCGATGAAATAGTTTGTGGAACACTGGCGCCGAGCGCGCGGTGAAGACGGCCGGCGGGCGATTAGTCGGGTTATAGGCGATGTTCGCTTTTAGAAGTCGGAGGATGTAGCTTTGAGGAGCGAGATGTGAGGGCGTGAAGCTGACGATAGTCGAGGGAGTATGCTTTCAATCAGAAGCCCGTCGCAACAGCGCTTTATCCGCCATTCGTTCAACGTCAGCCGGGCTTTGCACGGAGCAGCTCGGGTGGACCATTGGCTATTGCGATGATCCTGCTTTCCAAGAAATGGCTCCTACTTCTATGATAGGGGAAGCCCAACTGATTTCGCCCAACAACCATGCGAACGCTTGGCAATATCAGTGAAAACTCGGTTCGGACATCGTATTGCTATTTGACGGCTGAATTTCCACCGTCTGCGAACAATGCAGAACCGGCAACAAAACTTGACATGGAGCTGGCAAGGAACAACGCGGCTCTCGCAATTTCTTCCGGTTGCGCAATTCGTTTCATGGCGTGCAAGCCTGCGGCCCACTCCTTCTGCGCGTCGTCGCCAGCCATCGCAGTATCAGAGCCGCCGGGCATAAGTGCATTTGCCCTGATGCCCCTGCTGGCATAGTCGGCGGTGATCCCCTTTACGAGCCCCATCAATCCGGCCTTGGACGCTGCGTAGACCCCCATGCCCGGAAGACCGACACTTGTCCCGACAAAACTAGATGTGAATATGATAGAGCCACCGCCTCTTTCCAGGATAGCGGGGATCTGGCTGCGACTTGCCATGAAGGCTGAAGTCAGGTTGGTCGCGAGCGTCTCGTGCCATTCTGACAGAGTAACTTCCGCGAGTGGCTTTAATGGCCCGACCATTGCTGCATTGTTGAAAGCAATATCCACGCCGCCGAATAATCGCACGGCTTCAGCAATAAGTTCGTCGTGAGTTTCCGGCTGACTTATATCACCCGCCACGATATGGGCTCTCCCGCCTTGGCCCCGTATCGTGTCGGCGACTTTTTCCAGACCCGGAGTGCTTCTGGCGTTCAGAATTACGGCAGCACCCTCGGCAGCAAACAGCAACGCTGCGGCGCGGCCTATCCCTGATGATGCGCCGGTGATGATAGCGACTTTCTCTTGCAACATTCCCATGACTTACTCCTTGTGTGGGAGCTTAGGCATAGGTGATTGGGTAACTAAGCGGCCACCCGTTTCTTGCCGCAAAATCCAATTGTCGCTTATCCCGATATAAAGCTTTGTAGGCTGCCAACAGCAGGTACGGTTGGCGAGAATGACCGCAAATGGCGCGTTGGCGACCACCGACTCCGCCACTGGTACGTGGTACATCGGACTCCGTGACGGTTCCTCCGCCTGCGGTTTCGGGCCGGTTCCCAGTGCTGCGGCCTATGGAATACTATCGGCAGTCAACATGTTGGGCATGATCGGAGCTGGCTGGTTGACGGACAGGATGAACCGGGTCGTCCTGCTGGGCTCAATCTATCTGTTGCGCGGCCTGACCTTCATCATTCTCATAAACGTCGGGGCAGATTACGACATGCTAGTAATATTCGCCGTGCTTTTCGGAGCGGTTGACTACGCAACCGTGCCCGTGACCGCCAGCTTCGTTGCCAGCCATCTCGGCCTGCGCGTCATGGCTCTGTCGATGGGATTGATTTCGGCCGGGCATTCTCTGGGTGCTGCGGCGGGTGCTTTTGCCGGTGGCTATATCTTCGATGTCAGCACGCAATATGATTGGGTGTGGATCATTTCGATTGTGATGACGGTCGGCGCTGGACTCATGGTGTTAGCGCTGCGCGACAGGACGGAGCTTCGTCCCGCCATCGCATAACATCCTTTTCGCGAATCTTAGTCAGAGCGTGCCAAAAACCCCGCGGATAACTGATTGATTGTACTTTTCGGTGCGGCAGTCGAGAACTCCTATTTCGCATCCCGATAGAGGCGCAGCTAAGCCTTTCCGCGGTTAGTGGGGCCTCTAGGGCTTCCGAAACTGGCAATTATCCGCCTGCCCGCATGAGGCAGGTCATTTAGGCCGTCTCGAAGACCTCCTGTCTTCCCATGGCCAACTTATGTAGGTTTTCTGCTCCGTTGCTACTCAACCCCTAAGTCTTGCCGGATCGCCGGTCCAACTTTTGGGCAAGTACAGGACCCGATCAATAATGGCATGACCGCGAGCGGATACATAGGCAGCGAAACACACCGATCTGGCAGTTCGTCACCTTGCTTGCCGAACCCGTATATTGGCGCGCAACACCGCAGGATGTATTGCCCTGCGTCAGCAAGCCCGTCTCATCGATGACCAACACCGCATCATCAGTGGCAAGGTTGTCGACGCGGAAAGGGGCCGCCGCGCACAAATGCATTCGATCCAGCTGGTGTGGCAGCGTAGTTTTTTTCTCGTGCTAGAAGCCTGCTGCAAAAATTAGCCTATCGATTAGTCCACACTCCGCTCGCCAATCCAGTTCAGGCATTGCTCCCAGGCGTCTCTCGCAAGATCCGGAGATTATCGCGATAGTCTGCGAAACAGGCATGCGGGGGTCTCACAGTACATATGGATTTTTTACGCGCGCGCCTCTGCGCTTCCTTCTGATAGTCGCGCTTCCATGACACGGATCGTGGACAGCGGAGTTGCTTCGTCAATTCCGCCAATTCGCCCCAGAACCGGGTTGCTTTCAGCATGGCGGCAAGCTCGAGTGGGTGCGCGGAAAGAGCGAAGGATCGTTTGGAAACTTGTGCTTCATCAGGGTCAACTGTACCCAACTTAGTTTCCGGCTCGCGTCTGAAGGCGAGGATATAGTCGAAGCCTCCCGCCTACCTCCAGAAGATCAGCGCCATTCCGGCCACGACAAGGGCGGCTCCGGCCCATGCACCAGGTGCAGGCACTTCCCGGGTCTTCAGCCACAGCATCGGTAGGATAATCACAGGTGTCGTCGCAGACAGCGTCGAGACGATGCCGACCTTTCCGCCGGAAAGCGCGAAGAGAAGGAGGGTCATGCCGAGGGCCAGGGCGATGATACCCGTCATGGCCGTTTGGAGGAACACGCTCTTGGTCAGCAGGCCCTTCGGCCTGACCGCCTCCATGGGCAGTTGGGTGAGTGCGGTCAGGCAGAGGGCGGCGACCGCAACACGCAGCATGGAGGCGACCAGCGGATCGATCCCGGTCGCCATGACGGGCCTCGCGATCAGTGAGCCGATCGCCTGGCTGAGCGCGGCCAGAAGGCCTACGAACACGCCGAGCCAAAGAGGTCCCTTCACGGTTTCCCATTCGTGAGGCTGCACCTTGCGCTTCCCGAAGAGGATTGCGAGCAACACGCCGCAGAGCGTCAGGCTTATACCAGCCACGGCGGTACCGGAAAGCTGTTCGCCCAGCACCGACCATCCGAGCAGCGCGGCGATCGGGGCGTTGAGGGCGAACAGGATTCCCGAGCGGCGCGGCCCCAGCCGATTCAGGCAGGTGAACAGAAGCGTGTCGCCAACAAAGATGCCGATGAAGCCCGACAGAATGAGGGGCCACAGTATCTCGGGCTGCAGTTCCCGCCATGTCCCCGACGCAAGGACGTAAAGGCCGAGCAGGAAGGCGACAAAGAGCTGCCGCGTCCTATTGAAGGCCAAAGCTCCGAGATATCCCGCTGGGCCTGTAGACAGGAGTGCCGTCAGCGCCCAGCAGCTTGCGGCGCCCACGGCTGCCAGTTCATACATCGGCATCTCGTCCTCCTTAGCCGCGACCCGCTTCATCTGGTCGCCAATGCTAACTGTGCTTGCGCGCCCATCGCAGGTTCTGGGTCACCCCGCCATAGCCGTAGGCATCGCCGTCGACGGCGTGGACCAAAACATAGCTCGCCTCGTGCACCGGGCCGACCAGCGCGTTCATCTCGTCATAGACGCGCCGGACCCACTCGGTCGCCTCGTCCTTGATGTTCGTGTGTTCAGTAATCGAAACCTCGACGTAGAAGGTTCCGATCTTCTGGTCGGCGACGCTCGATCCGGCAACGATCCAGTCATCGGGTTCGGCGCTCTCCACAAGGACCGCGGTGACACCCGGGTCCTTGTGTAGGATTTCGGCCGTAAGGCGAGATAGCAGTGCTGCGAGTTCGTGTTTCGGATCCGGTCTGTCTTGAGGCTTCGTATAGCGGGCTTTGATCATGGGCATGGGGCATCTCCTTGTTGCCGGAGGAACCTTGCGTGACTTTCAGCATAATGAGAAGATGCGTGTGATTATTACAGCCATAGTGATTTCGTATGATTGATCTCGAGAGCGTCCGCCTGTTCATCCTCTCCGTTGAGCTTGGTAGCCTGACGAAGGCGGCCGAGGCGGCGGGAACCGTGCAGCCCGTCGTCAGCCAGAAGCTGAAGACGCTGGAGCAGCGCATCGGCCGGCGGCTGCTCGACCGTACGCCGCGTCACCTACGGCTGACGGAGGATGGCCAGATTTTTCTGCCTAAGGCACGAGAGCTGCTCGCCAAGCACGAGGAAGCATTGACCTTCGGCGACGAAACCCCGCTGCACTTCTCGCTCGCTGCCAGTGATCACGCGATCGGGGACCGACTGTCGGCGGCCATACGTGCGATTCGCCTGGCGCTTCCCGCCAATGCGGTCATCGAAGTGAGCATCGGCTTTTCCCGGAATGTGAAGGATACCTTCGCATCCGGACAGGCTGACGCCGCCATCATCCGGCGAAACGGCGGCGGCTGCGACGGCGAGATCCTGCGCACCGACAGGTTGGGCTGGCGAACAGCCCCCGGCTGGCGGCCGCGCTCGAACAGCGCCATCCCGCTGGTGTCGCTGGGATCCGGGTGCGGCATCCGAGAAATTGCGGTTGCGGAGCTTCGAGGCGCGGGCGTGGAGTGGCGCGACGCCTTCACCGCAGGAAGTTGCGCGTCGCTTCATGAAGCAATTCTTGCCGACGCCGGTATAGCGCCAATGGGCGACATCAGCGCTCGGGGCCTGCCCGACCGCGGCGCTGAGTTTGAACTGCCGCCGTTGCCATCTTCAGACATCATCCTTCTTTCCAGAGCACGATCGTCAGCCCATGCATCGGCGATTAGGGCACTGGCTGCGGCGGTGTCGAGCACGGCGGGCTAGGTTGATTAGCATGAAATTAACTGAATGCCTCGGTCCGCTCGTTTTCCAATACGAAGAGCGCCGGGTACCATTTGCAAACCCACTTGAAAGAAAAACTGAGATCACTCATCGGACGTTTGCAAGAAATTTCTGTGTTAATAGGCTACCTGAATTACCAAAGATCTGCTCCGGTGGGCCGATCTCTTCGACAATTTCCCTATGGAAATAGGCAACGCGATCGGAGACGTTACGGGCGAAGCCCATCTCGTGTGTGACGCAATTCATCGTCATACCTTCGCCCGCGAGCTTGGCTGCCTTTGCCGGCAGTATCGAAATGCTCATCGCGAGCCGGGCGCTTCTGGGGCTGGCAGCGGCGACGCTGGCACCCTCCACACTGTCGCTCATCTCCAATATCTTCGCCGACGAAGGCCAGCGCGACTTTGCCATCGGCGCCTGGATGGCCAGCTTCTGCTCGAGCAGTTCTGGTGGGGCTCGGTCTTCCTGGTTGCGTTACCGGTCATGGCGCTGCTGTTAGTTTTGGGCCCGCTGCTGCTGCCCGAGTTCAGCAACCTGGATGGGGCGCGCATCGATATCCCGAGCGCCGCGCTATCGGTGGTAGCAATCCTGGCGACGTGTTCGGAACCAAGCAGCTCGTGATGGGCGAAACCGATGCCCTCACGTTTGTAGCTCTCGTCGGAGGGATACTGGTTGTGCACGACCTTCGTGCTGCGTCAGCTCCGGGTCCCCGAAGCGATCATCGACGTGGCGCTGCTCGGACGCACGCAATTCCGGTTGTTGCTTGCTCAATATCTCCAGCTGCTCTTGGGCAAGTCTCCACTGGAAGCGGCCTCTGGACGCTGGTTTCGGGTGCCGGATTCCTCACCGGTTCGCTGCTCGCACAGACGGTTGCCGGTTGGCTTTCAGTGAAGCGCATTATGGTAGGCAGCCTGCTGCTAGCAGCGCTAGGCTTTGCGCTATGGGAATCGGCGTGCAGGCAAGGCATTTTGCGGCGCTGCTTGCTGGCGCTGCGCTCTTCTCGCTCGGCGTCGCCCCCGTGCTGGCGCTGTCCACCGATTGATCGTAGGCGCCGTGCCGCCCGAAAGAGCGGGTTCCGCCGCAGCCGTGGCGGGACGGCGTCTAGCCGCGCCGAACTCACTGAAAATTCCGGTTCCCCACCTTCAGCGTATCGATGTGCAGATCCGGAACTTATCCCGAGCCCTGTACTTTGCCGAGCCCATTCCCTAAGGCCAGAGATTTCCGTTAGTCCCAGATCGAAAGCTCGGCATAATTTATCGCGTTAGAAGTCCGGTTTCGGCCGATATTGTTGAAAAACTCTAAAATCAGGAGGTCACGAAAAATCGCTCGGACGACGTTTTGAGCGAAGATCGGCACTCAATACCACGGCAATCGCGCCACATTGGCGGCTGACTGTCTCAACGTGGGATCACATGGTCCCCCGCATCCGTTTTCAGTTGGCGAGCCCACGGCGCTGTGAAATGAGGGCATCTGACGAAAAGCGATTTTTTCAACAGTATCGGCCCGAAGCGGGCATGGCTTCTGGCCCGAAGGAACACATGGGAACGGCTACCAGCCTCGATTTGACTAGCGGCTGATGGCCGTGGCCTGAGACCACACAACCATCCAGCGGCCGTTGCGCTCTTCATAAGCGTCTGTGTGCCAGTATTCACCAGGCGCCACGAGATGCCCGTTGAAGATTACTTCCAAACGAGCGCGGTAGCGTATGACGGCGGCCGAGCCATAAAGACGGACCGCAATATCGCTTGGCTCCCATGCGCGGTAGATGATCTGGCCGGCTGCGATGGCACCGAGATATTCTTCCCGCGATAGAGCTACGCCGATGGGGGTGATTAACTGGAAGTCATCGGCATGAAGAGGAGCCGCCGCGGTGATATCGGCGGCGACGAGCGCACGCAATCGGCTGCGCTCGATTTCACGGATGCGGTCTTCTTGGGTCTGGACATTGTTTGTCATTCTTATCTCCGGGAGGCTTCGTTGATTCTTCGCGCGAAGGTCAAATTCCGCGGCCAGCAGTGCGGGTGGTCACCAGTCCTTTTTCGATCAGACTTTGACCGCAGGCGCGGATGGTTTCCTCTTCGGGGCGCGGCCGCCATTGCAACTGGTCTTCTGCCTTTGAGGTGTCGATGCTGAGGTCCCTTCCAAGCTCATGCACGATACCGCCCGCGTTGGCATCAATCAGTGCCAGAATTCGAACAACCCAATTTGGAAGTTCCGTGGTTGGTATCTGGAAAGCGTAGGCTGGAAAGGACTGGGCAAGTACCTGCGCAATGTCCTTCATCCAGAATACGCGGCCTCCGACGATGAACCTGTGTCCAGCGGCCCTGGGCTCGCCCATGGCACGGATATGGGCGAGCGCGACATCGCGAACGTCAGCGATTGCGCACCCGTAGCGCGGCAATCGTGTGAACTTGCCGTTCATCAATTGCTTGATTAATCCGACGGACGTGCCGCAGTCGTTACCCATCAACGGACCAAGAATGAGGCCCGGATTGATCACGGTCAAGGACAGGCCATGTTCTTCCGCGAACGCCCAAGCGGCGCGCTCGGCTAGAGTTTTGGATTTGTAATAGGGTGTCGCGCGTTTGCTCTCTGTGTCCGTCCAATCCTTTTCGCTGAACGGTGCGCGCCCGCTACCATGATTGGTGGCCGCGATGGATGAGGTGAGGACGACCCTTTTTACCTTGCCTGCATGGGCGGCCCGCAACACGCGGAGAGCCCCTTCCTTTGCTGTCCGGATCAATCCTGTCTCATCGCGCACTGCGCCACTGGGAAATGGAGACGCGGTATGGATGATGTAATCGCATTCCGAAACCGCTTCCGCCCAGCCGAGGTCGTGATCCAGATCGGTCTCGACGATTGTGAAATTTTCGGTGAACGGTTGAAAGCGGTATATCGTTGCCGGGGCTGACGCCATCCGTCTTAGGGTTCCGCGAACACGATAGCCCTGTTGCAACAGCTGCAGCGCCACATGTCCGCCAAGGAAGCCGCTAACCCCCGTGACCAAGACTGTGGTTTGTTGTGGTGATCGCGCCTCATTCATGATCGTGCTCTGATGCGAATTTATCGAATTAGACAATTGGACTATATTCATCTAATCGTCTCTTTGACATTTCAGGCGAGAGGCGTCAACATGTCCAAATGGAAAATGAAGATCGCAAGTCAGCTTTAATTTTGGATTCTGCGCTGCCGGTGTTCGCCCGGTACGGCTTTCAGAAGACCACCATGGCCGACATCGCCCGAGCGACAGGGATATCGCGCGCTTCCCTTTACCTAGCCTTCAACAGTAAGGAGGAGCTCTTTCGGGCCGGCTCGGCGCGTGCGCACGAACGGACAATGTCAGAGGTTGAGGCCGTGCTTGGCCGCACGGGAGATTTAGTAGACCGTATTGCGGCGGCGATCTCTGCCTTCCAGGAAGGACTGATCGCTCCTTTCAGCAAAAGCGAAAACGCCAAGGAACTCTTCGATACCAATTTGAAACTGGCGAAGGATATAACGATTGCCGCCAGATCGAAGCTGCTTGACCTCCTGGCAAACGCCCTAGCGGAAGCTCAAGGGGAGATCGACCTGAAGGTATTAGAGGTATCACCCGCAGAGCTCGCCGCGCTGATCGCGGCTGCAATGGATGGCATCAAACACAGCTTCAGCGCCGATCGGCAATCGGATGACGCGTTGCGGCTATTGATGCGTATTTTGAGGTTAGCGCTCAAACCAGAAGAAAAAAATGCCGACGGAGTAACCGGATAATCACGTTCACGTTGGGACAACGTTCGGGGTGGCCCGATGCGGACAACGAAGATAGCGGGCAGGAATCGCAGCTAGCTCTCGGGCTCTGATCACGCCGGGCCTGAAAACGAAAAAGCCTGCCGCGGGAGGAGGTGCGGCAGGCTTTCCGAAAAGAACCGAACAACGGCTGGGAGGAGGAGTGCCGCTGTTCCGACAGACGCCCTTTGGGAGGAGGAGTGGGCAGTCTGAATTCGAAGCTGTGCGGGAGGAGGTGCATCGCTTCGATGAAAACCATAATACCCATTCTCGCCGCACATTAAACAGACTTTGCTGCAGTGCAGCTATGCGGAAAATGCACGGCCTCTTCCTGACGAAAGAATCTCCAACTCAGGGCTTCGTGGCAGGCCAGATACAGAAACGCCCGCGTCATCAGCGGGCGTGTCGTCATTCAGGACAGCTTGGAAAAAGTCGCTTAGCGAGCGACCGACTGGCGGGCGACGCTGTGAATGTCGGCGCGATCGATGCCGAGGTCCTGCAACTCACGCGAGCTCATGCGGCCAAGTTCGGTAACGGTCTGACGATACTTGCGCCAGTTATTGAAAGAGCGTGCAACGTTCATGATGATCCCCTTTCGTGAGGTCTCTTGACGCCAGCAACCTTGCTTCGGTTCCAACGTCGTTTCGATGGTTGGAATATAGGCCCTGGGACGCCCGTCGATAAGGCACAAGGTCTCAGGTCGGCCATGCGTTCAAAGCATGGGTACAATCAGAGACGGGCCGAAGGGCTATCAGGCCCGGAACCGGTCGAAGGCAGTCAGGCGTTTGATTGGAGGATCGGCGTCAGGATAGCGGTAGATTTCGGCCCTGAGATAGCGAAGCTCATCATCGAGCGCTTCTTCACCCACCTCGATCCACCAGGATTTCGGGCGGCCATCGCTTCCGTCAGACCAGCGGTAGCCTCGGGTCTTGAGATGATCCTTCATATCGAAGGGGCTGTTCTCCGCGAAAATCCGGACACGCGACCTCTGGCTTGCCTCATAGAGTTCGGCGAAAGCGGTGGAGGCCGATCCATTGACTTCACGGGCGAGCACTTCCAAGAGTGCGAAACAATCATCCACAGCGCGATGACCTTCATGAAAATAGCCTGCCTGCCCGATCAGGTATCCGAGCTTGGTGCCTTCATATCCCCGCAACGACCAGTCGATCTCGGAGTTGGAGCAAGCCCAGGCCTTGCCAGAAAACAGGTGAGAAAATGTCTCGCAGAATGGCCTATCGAAGCCGGCATTGTGGGCGATCACCAGATCAGCCGGTTCAATCAGCGCCTGCAACGCAGCCATATCGATTGACTGACCGGCCACCATATTATCTGTGATCCCGGTGAGCCTAGTGATCTCAGTGGGAATGGAAACGCTCGGCTGTTGAAGCCCACCGTAGATGCCAGTCACATCACCGATGCTTCCTGTCGCATCGAAGGTAAAAGCGATCACGCCAATCTCGATGATCTCATCCTTGCGAGCATTGAGTCCCGTGGTCTCAGTGTCGAGAATGATGCCCTTGAGGGGGTATTCCGGACGCGGGAATTGCGCAATCGCCCGCGGCACGAGTTTCGTAAGGATGCGGTAGCGGCCCGTCTGTGAGAGTTGCTGGACCATCTCCTCTTCACTCATGGAGACGGTAGGTTGTTCGGGCTTGGCGTGTTTGGAAATGTCACGCTTGACCACCCGGTCGCGCGAAATCTCTTCCGAAAACATATCGAATTGTTCTGCCATTCTTGCTGTCATCATCCTGCTGCCGGTTCCCACCCTTCAAAACACGGCAGGATTGTTAGATCAACCATGTTGGTACCGGGCATCATCAGTAAGCCAGGCGGTCACCGGCATACGGCGCAGTTCGTTGCGACTGCCCTCGGATGTCACGAAAGCGCCCAAACTGGAAATGGGCATACCAGTTGTACCGAGCAGCGCGAAAGCCGTTCGCGTCCCGCAAGACCGGTTAAAAGGGTTGCCGCAGGAGGTTTGGCATAGCGACGGCTACGCTGGAAACCGGGACCGACAGCCCCCGGCGCGCGGGTCCGCTTAAAGAGGTGCAATGTTCGCAGATATTCTATTCACGCTGTTAAGAACGAACGTTCGATGCACCCCTCCATTCATACGCGCAGCGCATCGATGACGGCGCGCAGGCCAGCCGACAGGTATTTCCGCGTCGGGTAATAAAGATAAAGCCAGTCCTCGGGCGCACTCCAGGATGCCAGGCATTCGACCAATCTGCCATCGTGGATATAGGGACGCGCCCGTTCCTCCCAGACATAAGCCAGCCCCACGCCCGAAAGCGCTGCCTCGACCATCAGCTCATGGTCATCGAGCGACAGAGAGCCTGTCGGCTCGAATTCGATGATCTTGCCTGCGCGGCTGAACTCCCAGGCATAGGGCTTGCCGCTTGGATATATATTGCGGATGCAGACATGATGACGCAAATCATCCGGGGTTTTGGGAAGCGGATGATGCTCAAAATAGCTGGTTGAGCCCACGACGGCAAACCGCAGTCGTGGCTTGATCTTTACAGCCGTCATGCCATCGCGCAGGCTTTCACCGAGACGGATGCCAGCATCGAACCCCTCCTCCACAATGTCGACAAGGCGGTCGGTGGCGACGATTTCCAGCTGGAGACCGGGATTTGTTGCGATCAGCGGACCAATGACCGATCGAAACACGAACGGTGCCACGGAATTGGGTGCGTTGATGCGCACCTTGCCGAACGGCGTGTCGCGAAACTGGTTGAGGGCATCGAGCGCCGACCCGATTTCCACGAAGGCGGGTGAAAGTTGCGCAAGCAACATCGCGCCGGCATCGGTCAGCGACACGCTGCGGGTCGTACGGTTGAGCAGGCGAATGCCGACGCGCGCTTCGAGATTGCCCACCGCATGGCTGATCGCCGAGGCCGTCACGCCGCGCTCTTCGCCGGCCCGGCGAAAGTTGCGGTGACGGGCAACCGCATCGAAAGCCGCCAGTTCCGAGAGATCCGTGCTGCGCATTGTCAAATCTCGCTCATCATTAAGAGGAAGATTATCTCTCTAATTCTTAATCTCGAAAAGGTCCAGATTTCTTCTCGGAAACCGGCGCCGTTGCCGGACCACACAGGAGACAAAACAATGGCCGACTTCATCCCTCCCGCTCACGACACTGCGTCACCGTTCGCTGACATGCGCGGTCATCACGTCGCCGTCCGCACGCCGGACCTCGAAACCGCCAAGCGCTGGTATGTCGAGAAGCTCGACTTTCGTGTCGTTGCCGAATGGGACTATGCCGACGAGCAACTCGCCTATCTGGCACCCGGCACCGACGACCATTTCTACGTGGAAATCCTTGGTGGTGGCGATCCGTCGCCCGCAGACGTCCGCCCCTACACCGATCTTGGCGACAGTCTCAAATATGCCGGCTACCACCATTTCTGCCTGAATGTCGCAAGCGTTGACGCCACCGTCGAGGCACTACGCGCGCGCGGCGTTACAATCGTCACCGAGCCGTTCGAGCTTTTGGCAATCAGCCGCCGCCTCGCCTTCTTCTGCGATCCCTTCGGCAACCTGATCGAACTGGCAGAAGTCCTCCCGTGAGCCTTTTCCACCCGGCTGGCCATCCCGGCATCGCGATGCCCAGACGTCCCGTCCCTTTTCTCCTCGAAAAATCAAGGAACATCCTCATGAAAATATGGTTCATCACCGGCGCTTCACGTGGCTTTGGCGCCCTCGTCACCACACGCGCTCTTGCACAGGTCGACGCCGTCGTCGCCACCGCCCGCAATCCAAAGGCGATCACCGAGCGGTTCGGCGAACATCCCAACCTGCTTCCGGTCGCCCTCGATGTGACCGACGACAGCCAGGCGACCGCAGCAGTGAAAGCCGCCATCGAGCACTTCGGCCGCATCGATATCCTGCTCAACAATGCTGGGTTCGGACTGATGGGTGCCGTCGAAGAAGCAACCGTGGCTGAGGTCGAGGCTGTCTACCGCACCAACGTCTTTGGTCTCCTCAACGTGACGCGCGCCGTCCTGCCCTTCATGCGGCAGGCGCGCTCCGGCCGCATCCTGAACATCTCATCGATCGGCGGCTATCGCGGCGCGGCCGGCTTCGGCGTCTACTCCTCGACGAAATTTGCCGTCGAGGGGCTGAGCGAAGCCCTGCATGACGAACTGGCGCCGCTTGGCATCCACGTCACCGTCGTAGAGCCGGGCTATTTCCGCACCGACTTCCTCGACAGCTCGTCCTTGTCGGTCAGCGGCGACATCATCGGCGATTATGCAGAAACTGTCGGCAAGGTGCGCACGATAGCAGCCGGTCTCAGCCATAACCAACCCGGCGATCCTCAAAAGCTGGCAGAGGTTCTGATCGCCTTCACTGACGCCCCCAATCCGCCACTGCGCCTGCCGCTCGGTAGCGACACAGTCGCCGCGATCGAGAAAAAGCACGCACAAGACGCTGCCATCCTCTCCGAATGGCGCACCGTCTCGGTGTCGACCGACTTCGCCGTTGGCTAATGACGACGCTCGTCTGGTTAAACTTCGTCCGATGGGAGGTCGCCTTCGGGGCCTCCCATCGCCTTGATGGGATTCGATCCGGCTCCGCGAGGCCGCGTAAGCCGCAGTCGCTCCTCGCTTACACTGGGTGTCCGGTCGAAAACGGGAGCGGGTCAGCCGGCACATCCGCCAAAAAAATTCTGCCCAATCGTAGCACCACCGGCTTGTGACACCTTACAGTCCAAAGAATCATTGCTTGCGTTTTCGGCAGTATAGTTCCAACCGGTGACGGACAAGATCAAAGCCGAGTTCGGCTGCGATCTCGGCTTGCAACTGCTCGATCTTGTCAGAGCGGAACTCAACGACCGCACCTGTGTCAATATCAATCAGGTGATCGTGATGCGGGGCATCTGCGGTTTCAAATCGGGCGGTGGCGCTTTCAAAGGCATGGCGATGCACGACACCTTGTTGCTGGAGCGCAGAGAGCGTTCTGTAGACAGTCGATAGCGAGACGGTGGCGTCGATTTCCTTTGCCCGGCGGTGCAATTCGCTCGCATCCGGGTGGTCCTCGGCGGTGGCGAGAATCTTCAGGATAGCCGCGCGCTGACGCGTCACGCGTACACCACCGTCTCTCAGGACGCCCTCCAATTCAGCAACTCGATTCTTGTTCTGTTTCATGGCTGCACACTAGACAAGCCCGGCAGGTTTGAAAATAGCCAGTTGCGAATGCTTCTCATTTGCATTGACTTGTGCAGATCATTCACCTAGGTCTTTCGCGACAATCAAGGGAGTATGGAATGATCGATCAGACGAGACGCGCGATCCTGACGGCAGCAACAGCACTGGCAGCCTTCGCGCTCGCTCCGGGGGCCGCGTCGGCGCAGGAGAAATTCAAGGCTGTTACCACTTTCACCGTGATCGCCGACATGGCCAGGAACGTTGCCGGTGATGCTGCAACCGTCGAATCGATCACCAAGCCCGGCGCAGAGATCCACAACTATCAGCCCACCCCGCGCGACATCCTGAAAGCGCACGACGCCAAGCTCATCCTGTGGAACGGTCTCAATCTCGAACTGTGGTTTGAAAAATTCTTCCAGAATTTCGACAATGTCCCGGGGGTGGTGGTGTCCGAGGGAGTGGAGCCCATGGGCATTGCCGAGGGGCCCTATAGCGGCAAACCGAACCCACATGCCTGGATGTCGCCGTCGGCGGCGCTGATCTATGTCGACAATATCCGCGATGCTTTCGTCAAATACGACCCGGCCAATGCCGGGACCTACAAGGCCAATGCCGAAGCCTACAAACAGAAGATCGAGGCGGGGATCGCGCCCATCCGCGCCGAGATTGGCAAGATCCCCGAAGACAAACGCTGGCTGGTTTCGAGCGAAGGTGCCTTCAGCTACCTGACCCGCGACTTCGGTCTGAAGGAACTCTACCTCTGGCCGATCAATGCCGACCAGCAGGGCACACCGCAGCAGGTCCGCAAGGTGATCGACGCCGTTCGCGCCAACAATATTCCGGTCGTTTTCTCCGAAAGTACGATTTCTCCCGATCCGGCGCAGCAAGTGGCGCGCGAGACAGGCGTAAAATACGGCGGTGTGCTCTATGTTGATTCCTTGAGCGAGGCGGACGGTCCGGTTCCGACCTATATCGACCTCTTGCGCGTGACATCCGAAACCATCGCCAAAGGCCTTTCGCAATGAACCTTCATGCTAAAGCCCAGCCAGGCCAAGGGCCGGCAGCGGGCCAGCCGGGAAGCGGTATCCGCGTCTCCGGCGCAACCGTGACCTATCGCAATGGCCATCGCGCCTTGCTCGATGCCTCCTTCGAAATCCCGACCGGCACCATCACGGCGCTGGTCGGCGTCAACGGCAGCGGCAAATCGACCCTGTTCAAGGCGATCATGGGATTTGCCCGGCTGGCGCGCGGCGACATCTCGGTGCTTGGGCTTTCGGTGCCGGAAGCGCTGAAGAAAAACCTCGTCGCCTACGTGCCACAGGCCGAAGAGGTCGACTGGAACTTCCCGGTCCTTGTCGAAGACGTGGTGATGATGGGCCGCTATGGCCACATGAACATGCTGCGCATCGCCAAGAAGGCCGATCATGATGCTGTCGAGGCCGCCCTTGCCCGTGTCGGCATGAGCGATTTTCGCAAGCGTCAGATCGGGGAGCTTTCCGGCGGTCAGAAGAAGCGTGTCTTTCTGGCGCGGGCGCTGGCGCAGGATGGCCGCGTCATCCTGCTCGACGAACCGTTCACGGGCGTCGATGTCAAGACCGAGGACGCGATCATCCGCCTGTTAATGGGCTTGCGCGACGAAGGTCGGGTCATGCTGGTCTCCACCCACAATCTCGGCAGCGTGCCGGAATTCTGCGATCGCACCGTTCTGTTGAAAAACACCGTACTTGCCTATGGCCCGACCGAAACCACGTTCACCCGGGAAAACCTCGAACTGGCCTTCGGTGGAGTGCTGCGCCATTTCGTTCTCGGAGGCGACAGCCTGCATGATGATGCCGATCCGCGTCAGGTGTCTGTTATCACCGACGACGAGCGTCCGCTGGTCATGTACGGCGCCAAGGGCCAGATGGTATCGCAACCGGCAAAGCTCGAGACTGATCCAGAGGCGAACGGCCAATGATCGCCATGCTGATGGAGCCGTTTACCTATAACTACATGTTGAACGCCATGTGGGTGAGCGCATTGGTCGGTGCCGTCTGTGCCTTCCTGTCGTCCTACCTCATGTTGAAAGGCTGGTCGCTGATCGGCGATGCGCTTTCACACGCGATCGTTCCTGGCGTGGCCGGCGCCTATATGCTCGGCCTGCCCTTCTCTCTCGGCGCCTTCTTTTCCGGCGGACTTGCGGCCGGCGCAATGCTCTTCCTCAATCAGCGCACACGGCTGAAGGAAGACACCATCATCGGACTGATCTTCACCTCGTTCTTCGGCCTTGGCCTGTTCATGGTGTCGTTGTCGCCGACCTCGGTGAATATCCAGACGATCGTACTCGGCAACATCCTCGCTATCACCCCGGCCGACACCCTGCAGCTTGCCCTCATCGGCGTAATCTCGCTGATCATACTCACGGCCAAATGGAAGGACCTGATGGTGACCTTCTTTGACGAGAGCCATGCGCGCTCGATCGGTATCCGTACGACATTTCTTAAGGTCCTGTTCTTCACCCTCCTGTCCGCCTGCACGGTCGCGGCACTTCAGACGGTCGGCGCCTTTCTCGTCATCGCGATGGTGGTGACGCCCGGTGCGACGGCGTATCTGCTCACTGACCGCTTTCCGAGATTGATCATGATCAGCGTGGCAATCGGTGCGCTGACGAGCTTCTTTGGCGCCTATTTCAGCTATTTCCTCGATGGTGCTACCGGTGGCATCATCATCCTGCTGCAGACCCTGATCTTTTTCTTGGCCTTTGTCTTTGCTCCGAAACATGGACTGCTTGCCGCCCGCAGGCGCACGGCTGAAGCGCTGGAGGTGGCCCGATGATTTCGCTCGACATGCTGCTCGGGGTTTTCGAATTTGCCTTCATGCGCAATGCGCTGCTGATCTCCGTGCTGGTGGCGATCCCGACCGCGATGCTCTCCTGCTTCCTCGTGCTGAAAGGCTGGTCGCTGATGGGCGATGCCATCTCGCATGCGGTCTTTCCAGGCGTAGTGATTTCCTACATCGTCGGCCTGCCGTTTGCCGTTGGTGCCTTTGCGGCCGGCATGTCGTGCGCGCTTCTGACGGGTTATCTCAAGGAAAATAGCCGCATCAAGCAGGATACGGTGATGGGGGTGGTCTTTTCCGGCATGTTCGGTTTTGGTCTGGTACTCTACACCAAGATCCAGAGCGATGTGCATCTCGACCATATCCTCTTTGGCGACATGCTCGGCATCGCTTGGCCCGATATCCTCGAAACCGGCCTGATCGCACTGGTGACGACGGGCATCCTTGCGATCAAATGGCGGGACTTCCTGTTGCACGCCTTCGATCCCGCGCAGGCAAAAGCTGTCGGTCTGCGTGTCAACTGGCTGCACTATGGGCTGCTCGCTCTCCTGTCGCTGACGATCGTCGGTGCATTGAAGGCCGTTGGTCTTATCCTCGCAATTGCCATGCTGATTGCCCCCGGGGCCATTGCCTTCCTGATCACTCGCACGATGGGAATGATGCTCATTGTTGCCGTACTGGTCGCGACCGTTGCATCTTTCTTCGGCGTCTATCTGTCGTTCTTCATCGACAGCGCGCCGGCGCCGACCATCGTTCTGCTGATGACCGTGATTTTCATTGTTGCCTTTGTTTGGTCATCATGGAGAACCGCCCGCATCGAGGCGCAGCGGACGATCATCGAATGATGTTGAGGCGAGGCTGCCGGCAGCTTCCTGTCCGCAGTGGCGCTTACGTGCTCCGCAGCTGGTTCGGGTGTCTCACGAGCCTGTAGCCCTTTCGCCGTTTCTTCCGCAGGAGATCGAGAAAGAGATCGAGCCCTATCACTTAGAAGTTCGTGATCAAGGCGATACAATCTCAGAGAGCACAAAAGTTCAATGCGACCTAATCGCGATCGAAGCGGCTAACTCAATATGCCGGCTACCACCATTTCTGCCTGAATGTCGCAAGCGTTGACGCCACCGTCGAGGCACTACGCGCGCGCGGCGTTACAATCGTCACCGAGCCGTTCGAGCTTTTGGCAATCAGCCGCCGCCTCGCCTTCTTCTGCGATCCCTTCGGCAACCTGATCGAACTGGCAGAAGTCCTCCCGTGAGCCTTTTCCACCCGGCTGGCCATCCCGGCATCGCGATGCCCAGACGTCCCGTCCCTTTTCTCCTCGAAAAATCAAGGAACATCCTCATGAAAATATGGTTCATCACCGGCGCTTCACGTGGCTTTGGCGCCCTCGTCACCACACGCGCTCTTGCACAGGGCGACGCCGTCGTCGCCACCGCCCGCAATCCAAAGGCGATCACCGAGCGGTTCGGCGAACATCCCAACCTGCTTCCGGTCGCCCTCGATGTGACCGACGACAGCCAGGCGACCGCAGCAGTGAAAGCCGCCATCGAGCACTTCGGCCGCATCGATATCCTGCTCAACAATGCTGGGTTCGGACTGATGGGTGCCGTCGAAGAAGCAACCGTGGCTGAGGTCGAGGCTGTCTACCGCACCAACGTCTTTGGTCTCCTCAACGTGACGCGCGCCGTCCTGCCCTTCATGCGGCAGGCGCGCTCCGGCCGCATCCTGAACATCTCATCGATCGGCGGCTATCGCGGCGCGGCCGGCTTCGGCGTCTACTCCTCGACGAAATTTGCCGTCGAGGCTGCCCGGTCGCATAGGCGAGGCAATAGATCGATCCCAAGCCTCTGATCCCGAATATCGCAATGATAACGCTCTCGCCGAGCGCATGACCCGTGCCTATCAGGCTGAGCCACCCGAGGACAGGACGGACGATCACGAGCGTAAGGACGGCTAACGTCACGATTTTCCAGTCAATGTTTGCGAACAATGATCCGCTGGCTGCAATGGCTCCGAGACAGACGAGAAGAACCATCATCAATAATCGCTCAAGCTGCTCTGCAAAGTCGTGGAGCTGCTCATTGAAGTCGTGTTCTCTTTCGGCTTGACGGAAAGCCACTGCGGCCAGAAAGACGGCAAGGAACCCGTAGCTGCCCAGGAGCTGCGTGACCCCATAGGCCGTAAATGTCATCCCAAGCGCGACAAAACCGTCCTTGGTCCGCTATAGACTTCCGCTTCCTGGTGGTCCAACAAGAACCGGATCTGTCGGAGCAAGTGCGGCACCCGGTTGAACTGAGGGACGAACGTGCCATAGCTAGCCCAGCTGTCCGGCGAGTCTGCTTTCAGAATCGCATGGCATTCATCTGTTTGAGCTGGGGGTGCTCTTTCAAAAACGCAATCAATCGATTTGTGTCCGACAGATTATTCCACCCGGATGGCGGCAGGATTGATGTACCAATATCAGAAGATAAACGCCTCACTATTCACCGCGAACTTCCAAAACTCGCGAAACTCTATGCGACAAACACCTGGGGCCCAACAAGTTTTAGGAATGTGATAAGTTCTCGACTTCAATCTCAAGCAACTCGCCTATCGTGCCCGACGGCTTCAGACCGCTGCAAACTTCAACGACAATAGCCCAAACCGCCTGAAATTCATCATTCGTTCACGTCTACCGTATGATTTCGGGCAGTTCTTGTTCCGACCCCAGGTGAGCATCTAGCTGCTCCGGGGTCTGAGTGGCTGGCGTGGGACGATCTCACCATTGAGCCTAGTGGGGCCGACCGTCACCGCCTCGATTGCCATCTTACCTCTCAACCCGCGGACTATGAAATCCGGGACGGCATTATTCGCATCGATGACGTATCCGAGCTCGATGAGCAAAGCGAAGAGACAAAGCTCCCAGATTCTCTGATCGAAAGCCGTGGATTGAAATTGCTCTACGAAATTGCCGTCGAGGTCCTCGTGCCATCTCATCATCACCTCGATGACCGCTTTTGCCGATGAAAATCCCCTCGATGACAAAAGTTTCAGAAAATCGGGGGGGCAGCCGTTCGTTTACATGCCGCGGCTGGAAAAGTCTACGGGGGGGCCGATTTCGTCGCCCTGGTGGTGAAAATCGTTTGGCTTCGACAGAAAATCGGTCATCAGCCCTTCAAGCTCTCGCACGGCTTGGGAAGGGTTGCGGGAAAAAGCTGTCATCGATGTCCAGCGAAATCGCAAGCGTGCGTCTCTGCCAAATGCCATACCAGCGAAGTCACGATCGGTTCTGTCTCTAACGAGAAGTCGGCGACTATCGTCAGTCTCAAAATATCCGAGTTCCTCGCCTGTCAACACGGCTTCAGGGCGACGAGCGTAGCCTGCGGTGGCATCAAATCTGCGTTTGGTAATCTTGTGCATGTCGTCCCTCGTCACATGAGCGAGTTAAACTCATCCTCTTGATCCTATATAAATGGATCCGCGCGACGCCGGACAATTTCTAGCACGCGAGCCTGGATCCGCCCGCCGGCAACCTCGTACTCTTTGGGAAGCGCGAGCGCGCCTGTTGCATCGGTGATATTGCGAGCGGCGGTGGCCATCACCTCTGACGCCCACTGCAGCGGAGCTTCGATTGTCCTTGCCAAGGCTAAAAAATCATTCGGGCCAAGGCGTTCGTCGCGCCCGTTAAGTTTCAGTGCCAGATGATCATTTTCAAGGCCCGGGAAAACTCGGGTTGTTACAGCGTCGTAGACGGGCGCGAATCGCACGGAGCTGAAATGATCAGCACCCTCCTCTGCCGTTTTGAGCAGTGCGAGATTTTTAAGGTGCATATCACCGTCGGCAATGAACCACGCGAAAAGCGCACGGAGGAACAACGTCTTGATATCTTCCTCCGGCGAGGTCGATATCGGTCGCAAGGCCCGGGCCATTCGTTCAATGGTGCCTTCGTATTTTCGCTCGGCCGGTAGCTCAAGGATCGAACAGAAGTCTTCCATGGCAAGCAGTCGGCTATCATTCCTGGAGCGCCTGATGTCGAACCGTTCGACCAGGAGAGCTGGAGACAGGCCGCCAGACATTGGAACCAGTGAGGCCTCTGGTACCTCGAATCCAGCCGCTCTTGCCAGTGTCAGCCCTATCCATTCGACAATTGGCAGCTGTTCAAAGCCATTCGATCCGGCCGGCTTAAGGATATGCGTGAAAGGCTCGTCGATAGCGGCGATCAGGTCGCCATTTTCGCGTAGGCACATGGGTGCCTTGATTTGAACGCCCGAAAGGCGCGGCGTCGCACTTGAGGCAAAGAGTCTCGCCAGCTTTTCCTGAAAACTGTCGTCGAAGTTCTTCTGTTTTGGACCTTTGTAGTTGCCCGTGAAAAGACCCTCGGACTGAAAGTTCGCGAGACGGCCCTCAAGGGCATCGGCGGGGACTTCGGCCAGGTCAGCGGCATTTTCGACAATCGCCATGTTTGACATGTATCGACGTCCGCTCTTGAGGACTTCGCGTTCATCGCGACTGTCCAAAACCTGAGCTAGCCACCCCTCCGGCATCAGAGACTCGATGAACGGTGGCAGACTTCCCGGGCGGGCCGGGCGAACCAGCGGTGGACGTCCTCCGGGTTCGGTTGCCCATCTCCATTCCGAGCCGTCGTGACTAAGGTGTCCGACAATGCCATCGTGCCATGCGACTGTCAGATTGATTGCCGCCTTGTTGTCAGCCCTCCATCCTTCGGCAAGGTCTGCGCGGAGGTAATCCTCGGCCCCTTCGGCCTCACTGATCCAGCGGTTCGGCCTCGCAATCGCCCAGAGAGCGTCAGCCGCCGCGTCAGGCGTCACGAATTCCTCGACGAGACGCTCTGCCATCTGCCGGCGCATTGCGGGATCGATGGCACTTGCATGTTCGCTGCGACGGCGAAAGGCTTCGAGAAACCTTTGGCGTGGCGACGAGGCCGTGAGCGTGAGCTCACCCATATCATCGCCCACGATTACGGGGATTGTGGAGGGCTGGTCTGGCGCCTGGTTCTGAATGATTTCCAGCGCGCGAATGCGGGTTCGCTGATTTCTTCGGCCACTTAGAAATAGTCGGCCATCTTCCGTTGGGGCGTGGGTCATTGCGCTGGCGCCGGAGAGATATGCTTGTGGATAAAAAAAGGAAGCGATGCGCACGGCATGCTCCATCACCAGGCGGTTCACATCGTGTCCCGCATCAACATAGAGACCGCGCGCAACATTTATCAGTTCGCCTTTTTGCGCGCGCGCGTGGGCGCTGTGGCGATCGATATTGAGGCCAACGAAGTGGAGCATCAAACTATCCCGCATTTCAGATGCGAGAAAGTTATCGCGAAAATTCTCAGGCACCAATAACAATCGTGGCAATGACCAATTTTTTGGTTTAATCGCGAATAGTATCACGACAGAAGGACACATATTGCGAAATTTCGTGATATGTGTAAACTTAATATCAGAAAGTGAGGAAACTATGCTCAAGCAAGTCCCCGCAGAGGTTCTTCGGTATGTGCGCGAAAGCGGCAACGTCAGTCAATCCGGGCTTGCGAAGCGAATGGGTACCGTCGCGAGCGTTCTTTCCAAACTTGAGAAGGCAGAAGAGGCCGACCCCGAAGTTGCCGACCGCTATCTCACAGCGCTTGACACGGACCTAGCCAGTGAAGTCTCCAAATATTATAGCCGACAATGGCTGCAAGATCCTCCACCATCTTTTCTCCATCCGGATAGGGAGGGTCTATGGACTATCGATCAAGCCCTCAAGACTCTCGAAGAGTTCGAGGCGGAAAAGCAGGACCCGATTTTGCGTGGTCCCATTGATCTGCTGCGTGGCGAACTGCGTGCTTCGGAAGCCTATCTACGCCGGCGCGATCACACAGTCGCCTGGGTAGGCGACATCGGCGTTGGCAAGACGACCGCTCTCAGCCACGCCGTCGACCTCCTGGTCGGCGACGGTCGCAGCGGCAAGCGGCCCGCTTTTCCCGTTGGCCCCGGCCGCACCACAGTCTGCGAAATGGCTATCCGTGTCGCCCCTACCCACGGTATTCTTGTCGACACGATCGATGAGGAAAATGTTGTCCGTCTGACACGCGATCTGGTATCCGGACTGGCGCCCGGCGCCGCAGGTATCGGAGTGTCGGCCGAGATCGGACGGCTGTTGCGCAACATGTCGAAGTTGAAGGTTGTGACAACGATGGTCGACGATGACCTCGTTACCAAGGATCCTATTGTTGACCTTCTAAACGAGGGCCTTGGCATTGATGAGGTGACTGACCGCGTCGTCGGACTGATGGCTCTCAAGGAGCGAACGGAGCAGCAGATCATTTTGCCGGAAGGCAGCGAAGACGGTCTTGCATGGGTTTCTCGCCTGGTGACCGACATTAATTCGGGACAAAACCCTCGATTTAGCGTACCCAAGCGCATCACCGTTTTGATGCCTTCGAAGAATCTGAGCGCAGACGGCCAGATATTGTCGGTGATCGACACCCGAGGCGTTGACGTCATTACTCAACGCCCTGATCTCGCCCTCCACTACGCAGATATAAGGACGCTGGTGGTCCTGTGCACGAAGTTCGCCGACGCACCGAACGCAACCGTACAACGTCACTTACGGGAAACCGTGGCTGAAGAATCGGACGCGGTGCAACGCCACAGGCGCTGCGTCCTCGTCCTGCCGCGCGGCGACGAGGCGCTTGAGATGCCAGGCTCGGAGGGGTCGGTCGCCTCTCGCGAAGAAGGGTATGCCCTGCGCCGCAACGAGATTGAACAGGCACTGGCCGGCGCCCAACTCCCCGCGACGCCGATCTATTTTTTCGACGCGCGCAACGACGTTTCCGACCGGATATGGACGAGATTGCGCGGACAGATCGCCAAGATGCGTGGAGCCTATGTTCAACGGGGATCGAACGCTGCCCAGGGGGTTCGTGACCTGCTCGAAAACATCGACAGCGTCCGCACGCTTGAGGCGCGCCGTGAAATCGAACAGGAAGTGGCTCGACTGCTGGAAGACGTCAAAACGCTGACCGGCAATGTCCGGCCCGCCTATCTCAATCTCATCGAACAAATGGCGGTTGGCCATCACAGTTCGATTGCCGCATCGATCCACCGTCGCGGTGGCTGGGACAATTTTCAGTTTTCTCATATTCTTGGCAATGGCGTGCGCATCGACGCAAACTTGCGGTCACAGACCGCCGCCCAGCGCGTTGAGCATCGCCTGATGGACTTCGAGAGCAAGTACAAGGATATGGAGCCCGTGGTGCGGAACCTGCTGGCCCTGCGAAGCCGACTATCGGACGGGCGGCAAGAGTTTTTGGCCGCCGCTCATTCGATCGGTCGCGATGCCTATAGCTCGCTTCTCTCCAAAGAAAGCGAGGTCTGGGTCGAGAGCGCAAAACGCTATGGCATGGGATCAGGATACAAGGGCGATGTTGCTAAAATCTGGAGAGATTGGTTCGAGAACGCCCCCCAGGCCCACGAGGTCTCTGGAGCAATCACTGAACGTTTGCAGGATGCGTGGACAACGTGGGTGCTGGAGCCGCTAAAAAGGGCGACCCAGGCAACCGCCGAGTGAAGCAGCTATTCATCTGAGCTTTCGCTCCAACTCATCCTTGATGTCCTCATAGACATCAATGTCGAGATATTGGTTCAAACGGAAAGGGGGGTGCGGACGAAAACTTGGACCACCAGGAGGTAGTTCATGTATTCCTACGCAGACAGACGTCGAGCCGTTGAGCTTTATATCAGGCTTGGCAAGCGACTTAACGGGACCATT
>NZ_JAFCXE010000044.1:0-20896 GCF_049897905.1 Pararhizobium sp. PWRC1-1
CCCTCGCACGCAAAATACTCGCCATCGCAAACGCAATCACGAGGGACAAAACAATTTTTTCACAAACGTAGAAACACAGTTGCCAGTCAGCTTCATTGAGCTGAAAGAGTCTTTTGACCTGACTGACGTCGGGTCGCTGGATCCCCGCCACAAGGGCGAGGAGGACGGAGAGTGGGGTGCCGCTTTCGTCAAATCATCATCTTCAGGGTTTTTCAGCAGTTTGAACCGCTTTGCCGTTTCAGCCCGGCGCGCTAGATAACCGGTCAGCACCGATCAAGGAGAATACCGTGACCCTGCCGAGCGAAATGACCTATGTCGATCTGCCGTCCCCCGGCGGCCCGGAAAAGATGATTTTGGCAAGCGGGCCATTGCCGGATCTGAAACCCGGCGACATTCTGATCCGTGTCGAGGCCGCAGGCGTCAACCGCCCCGATGTGCTGCAGCGGCTCGGCAACTATCCGCCGCCGCCGGGCGCAAGCCCGATCCTGGGGCTGGAAGTCGCCGGTGAAGTGGTGGCCATGGGCGAGGGGGCCGAAGGCTTTGTCGTCGGCGACAAGGTCTGCGGCCTTGCCAATGGCGGCGGTTATGCCGAATTCTGCGCGCTGCCAGCAACGCAGGCGATGCCCTGGCCGAAAGGCTATGATGCGGCGCGCGCGGCGGCGTTGCCGGAAACCTTCTTCACCGTCTGGGCCAATGTCTTCCAGATGGCCGATCTGGTCGAAGGCGAAAAAATCCTCATCCATGGCGGTTCCAGCGGCATCGGCACGACCGCCATCCAGCTTGCCCGCGCCTTTGGCGCCGAGGTCTTTGTGACTGCCGGAAGCAAGGACAAGTGCGACGCCTGCGTATCGCTGGGTGCCAAGCGGGCGATCAACTACCGCGAGGAGGATTTCAAGTCGGTGATCCTCGAGGAAACCGGCGGACGCGGCGTCGATGTCATTCTCGATATGGTCGGCGCTCCCTATTTCGACCGCAACATCGCTTCGCTTGCCAAAGACGGCCGCCTGTCGATCATCGCCTTCCTCGGCGGCGCCACCGTCGAAAAGGCCAACATCGCCGCCATTCTTGGCAAGCGTCTGCACATCATGGGCTCCGCCATGCGGCCGCGCACGGCGGTCGAGAAGGAATCGATCCGCGACGATCTGGAGGACAATGTCTGGCCGTTGCTGGAAGACGGCGACATCGCGCCGGTGATGCACGCGATCGTGCCGTTGACGCAGGTCGCCGAAGCGCATCGTTTGATGGAAGCCGGCGATCATATCGGCAAGATCGTCATGACGTTCTAAAGTCTAAAACAGGGGCTCTTGCAATCGGCAAGAATCGGATTACCTTTACTTCATCATCAATTGAACGAAAGGAAGGTGATCCAGTGTCTAATGAGATTTTAAACCTCGTAACGGGCATGGGAGTTGTAGTGATCGGAACGAGGCAGCCCTCGTTTTGAACCAACCTTCCTGCGGGTCGTGTCTCTGAGAAGATACGGTCCGGGCTCCTTACCTGGCCAAAACTCATGGAGGGCCGCTGTGAAGCGGCCCTTTTTGTTTGTCTGCTGCAATGTCTCCGGGATTGTGTTTCGCCTTACCGGTAGATTTCCCGGCGATTTCCAACGTCGAGAACCAGCATGATCAATTTCTCATCCTTGATTTCGCATAACAGACGATAGTCACCGACGCGGTAGCTCCATTAATGCTTGAGCGGGCCGGTCAACTGTTTGCCGAGTTGACGCGGATTGTCAGTTGCAGCAAGCCTGTCTGAAAGAAAGGAAAGGACGCGAATTGCGGCTTGTTTGTCCAGATTGTTGATGTTTTTCGCGCTCTTGCCGTGATTTCAATCGTCCAGGCCAAGGTCTTTCCTTACCTCGGCCAGGGAGTAAACGGCTTCGTCTCCGTTTCGAACGCGCTCGGCGATTTTTGCGGCGAGATTGCAGTCTTCTATGTCCTCGAGGCCTTGCTTGATGAACTGATGGACATGAAATTCCTTGCTTTGCCCCGTTTCGCGGGCAAGCTGTTCCAGTTGCTTTTCATCAGCGTCAGAAAGGCGAATTGAAAGCGTCATTGGATTGCTCCGGACATATCTTGTCTTCTCTTAGCATAAATCGAGGCCTCGTTTGAGAGTTGTCTCCCACTTGAGGATTGAGCTTGCTCTTTTTTCAGACCCCGAACCGCCCCAGCGCCGGTATCTTCACCGCCGGGTGCATCACATCGATCCCCGCGACCAGTCCCATGAAATGCACTTCGAAACCGCTGCGAACACCAGCCGAAATACCCAGCAGCCCGTAGAGCGTCGCGTGCATATCCATTCCGTCGGCATCGACCGAAAACAGCTTGCCCTCCGGCAGATAGTCACGGCCGACGGCATCCGGCGGCAGCACGGCGCCAAGTTCCGGCACCGAGCGCAGCACATGGGCGACGAACGTATTGGAGTTTGGTCCCGGCCAGATCCGGTAGCCACCGGGCTTCGAATAGGGGTAGGACTGGATCGCCTGCTCGATCTTCGGGATGAGGCGCGTGGCTTGGTCGCCCTTGACGCTGACGACCAGGTTCGGGGTGTTCGAATACCAGCGCGCATCGGCCGGATAACCGTTGCGGCGGATCGGCGAGCCCCAGCCGACCTTGTCGTAGCGGTTATAGGTCGTGTCGCCCTTTCCCTTGGTGACGATCCAGGAATGGCTGGCGACCGCACCTTTCATGCCGCCTGTCGTGGCCGAAAAGATGTAGATCGCCGCGTCCTGGTCATCGCCCGGTTTGGGCAGGATATGGGCCGACGTCCAGTCCGCTTCCCGCCAGTTGACGGGCCTTTCCTTGACATACCACCAGCCGGCGGAGGCGAGCGCCGGCACGAGATAGACGAACAGGATGGCAAGAAACAACCGTCGAACAAATTTCATAGGCAGGCCCGGGTTTTGCGTTGCTTTGTCTTCGTCTAAAGACAGGGGAGAAGTTGGATTTTTGAGGGCACAACCATGTCGAACCCGGTTCTTGTTGAAGTCACGCGCGGTAATCTGGTCGAAAGCCGCCATCGCGGCATGGTGATCGTTGTCGATGGCGACGGCAAGACGGTGTTTTCGCTCGGCGATACCGATGCCGGCGTCTTTCCACGTTCGGCCTGCAAGGCCATGCAGGCGCTGCCGTTGATGGAAACCGGTGCCGCCGATGCTTACGGTTTCGACAAGCGGGCCTTGGCGCTGGCCTGTTCCTCGCACAATGGCGAGCCGGAACATGTGGCGCTGGCAGCCGAGATGCTGGCGGCAGTGGGCAGGGACGTTTCGACGCTGGAATGCGGCGCCCACTGGTCGATCAATCAGGATACCATCGTTAGCCAGGCGCGCTTGCTGGAACACCCGACGGCACTGCACAACAACTGCTCCGGCAAACATGCCGGTTTCATCTGCGCCTGCTGCCATGGCGGCGAGGAGCCTGCAGGCTACGTCACTTACGATCATCCGTTGCAGCGCGAAATCCGCGGCGTCATGGAAAACCTGACAGGTACGGTGCTTGCCCACGACAATTGCGGCACCGATGGCTGCTCGATCCCGACTTACGCCGTCCCCTTGAAGGGCCTTGCCCACGGCTTTGCCAAGATGACAACCGGCAACGGCCTGGAGCCGCTGCGTGCCAAGGCTTCCAAGCGCCTTATCGAAGCCTGCATGGCCGAACCCTTTTATGTCGCCGGCAGCAGGCGCGCCTGCACAAGGCTGATGCAGACGGCACCCGGCCGTATCTTTGCCAAGACCGGGGCCGAAGGCGTGTTCTGCGCCGCCATTCCGGAAAAGGGCATCGCCATTGCGCTGAAATGCGAGGACGGCACTACCCGCGCCGCCGAAGCCATGATCGCCGCCACGCTCGCCCGCTTCTTCACCGACGAGCCGGAATTGCACCAAAGCCTGATGGCACAAGCCAACCATGCGATGAGAAATTGGAACGGCATCCACGTCGGCGATGTCAGGGTGACCGGCGCTTTTGCGGCTTGATCGCATTCTTGAAAACCATAACGCGATGCGTTATGGTTGGTCATGATCAAGAGTTTTGCTGACCGTGAAACCGAAAGTATCTGGAGCGGTCGGCGCAGTCGCAGGCTGCCTGGTGAAATTCAGGTGATCGCGCTGCGGAAGCTGCGATTGATCAACGCTGCTAACAGTGTGAATGACTTGCGCATTCCTCCGAGAAACCGGCTTGAAATGCTGAAGGGCAATCGCTCGGGGCAGTATTCTATACCGGTCAATGATCAGTGGCGCATCTGTTTTACATGGCAGGAAGGTGAGGCAAACAATGTCGAAATTACAGACTATCATTGACGGCGATCTGCTCCCCAATCCACATCCGGGCGAAATCCTGTTGCAGGACTTTCTGCTGCCGATGGCGTTGAGCCAGAATGGCCTTGCCCGTGCCATTCATGTGCCGCCGCGCCGCATCAATGAAATCGTGCTTGGAAAGCGGATCGTGACGGCCGATACCGACCTGCGGCTTGCCCGCTATTTTGGACTGTCCGAAGGGTTTTTCCTGCGGTTGCAGGCGGATCACGACATCATGGAGACGCGGCGGGATCTGGGCAGTGAACTGGATCGTATCACGCCAAGAGCCGCCTGATCTCACGCCTCGATGATCCGCAGCGCTTTCTGCCTGTAGGGCGCGCTGGTCTCCGGTGCCATGCCAAGGGGCATGATCAGGGCTGCCATGTCCTCTATGCCTGTAATGTGATGCGGCGAGACGGCGTCAAATTTTTCCTTAGTCAGCAGTGTCACCGTTTCTGACGAACGGGCGGCGATGGCGCGCTTGATGGCGGCTTCCTCATAATCGCCGGTCGAAAGGCCGTGCGCCGGATGGATGGCCGTGGCGCCGAGGAAGAAGATGTCGGGCCGCAGCATGCCGATTGCCGCAAGGGCCGCAGCGCCCGTTGAAACCATCGAGTGCCTGTAGAGCCTGCCGCCGATCAGGATGACCTCGGCCCGGTGCTTTTCCAGAAGTGCAGCGATCGCCGGGCTATGCGTTGCGATTGTCAGGTTCATCTCGCGCGGTAGGGCGCGCACCAGTTCGGCATTGGTCGTGCCGCCGTCGATGAAGATCAACTGTCCCGCGCGCACCAGTTCGGCCGCCTTGCGCCCCAGCCGTTTCTTGACGTCGGTGGACATCGTCTGGCGGGTTTCGAGATCCGGCAGCGGTGGCGTCACCGGCAGCGCGCCGCCATGCACCCGCTTCAGCAGGCCGGCTGCCGCCATGTCGCGCAAATCCCGCCGGATCGTGTCTTCCGAGAGGTCAAGTTCCTGCGCCAGTTCGCCGGCAACGATCTGCCCGTCGCTGGCCAGTCGTGACGAGATCAGTGCCCGCCGTTGGGAAGTCAGCATTCCAATCTCCAAATCATTCTTGACTATACACGATATTGCATGATTTATCATGAAATATCCAGAATAATCTGGAATTATCGTGCAAATTATGGAGAAGATCATGCTGATTTTGATTGCTGGCCCCTATAGATCCGGCACCGGCGACGACGCTGAAAAGATGGCTGCAAACCTCAAGCGTCTGGAAGCGCCGTCGCATGCGCTGTTTCAGGCAGGCCATGTGCCGATGATCGGCGAATGGGTGGCGCTGCCGATCTGGCATGCGGCAGGTGGCCGTGAGGTTGGCGATGACCTCTACGAGCAGATTTTCCACCCGGTCGCCGGGCGGCTTCTGCAACTGTGCGAGGCTGTTCTGCGTCTGCCGGGCGAGAGCAAGGGGGCCGACAATGATGTGCGGATCGCCCGCGAGCGCGGCATTCCGGTCTATTCCCGGCTGGAAGATGTGCCGGGTTGTGCCGTGACCACGCCAGCGTGATCACTGGCAAATGACTGGCGAACATTCGGCGCGGTTGATATGTTCCGCGCCGGAACATGCCGGCCTGCCGCCGGTGGATAGATGGAGAGCCTGCATGTTGAAGCTTTATTTTTCGCCCGGAAGCTGCTCGCAGGCATCTCATATCGCCCTTGAGGAAGCCGGCGCAGCCTATGAGGCTGAAAGGATCGATTTCGGCAAGCAGCAGCAGCGTTCTGCCGAATTTTTGCGCGTCAATCCCAAGGGGCGCGTTCCCGCGTTGGTAACGGATCGTGGCGTCATCACCGAATCCCCGGCCATCCTCGCCTATATCGGCCAGAGATTTGCAGACACGCCGATCGGCGCCCCGCAGGATTCGTTCGAGTTTGCGCGCATCCAGTCCTTCAATGCCTATCTCTGCTCGACCGTGCATGTGGCGCATGCACACAAGCGCCGCGGAAGCCGCTGGGCCGATGATCCTGCAGTGATCGAGGCCATGACGCTGAAGGTGGCCAGCAATATGAGCGACTGTTTCGAGCTGATTGAAAACACCATGTTTTCCGGTCCCTGGGTCATGGGTGAGACCTACTCGATCGCCGATCCCTACCTGTTTACCTTTACCAGCTGGCTGGAAGGCGATGGGGTTGATCCCAGGCGTTTTCCGAAAGTCTACGAACACAGCCAGCGCATGACTGAGCGTCCAGCAGTGAAAAAGGTTCTGTCCGTCGCTGCCGTTTAAGGCTAAGGCGTCGAGAAACTTGCGGCAAGGCGCTTCGGCGCCTTCTGCCGCCAGGCAGCGATCAGCCGTTGCGTCAAATCCCGGTCGCCGATGACATCGAGACGAACCAGCATGGCCGGCCAGCCCTTGTAATGATCGGTTTCGAAATAGAATTCGGGCGCCAACTCGATCAGCATGGCCTTTTCCTCAAGCGCGCACATGACGACAAGAATGCCCGCCTCCTTGATGCGCACGAACATCTTGCCGCGCACCTGAAGCGCCGGCGTTCCGTAGGACGTTCCCGGCCCAACTTCGGGAAGGCCCGCCGCTGTAGCGAGCCGCGTTACCCGCTCGAAATCCGTTTCCTGATTGCCGGTCATGATCTTGCCCGCTGAGACAGATCACTGTCGGCCGAAACGGCACACGGTTCAAGCCCTCCGGGCAAGGCTCACGCCTGGCATGCCTCGCAGGGCAGCTTCGGCGACAACCGCACGGTATTGCCCGGAAACGGCAGGTCGCCCAGTTCGCGCGTATCCATCCGGGCAATGTCCGGGTGGCGCAACGGGTCGCGGCTCCAGTTTGCCGGTGTGTCATCGTCTGCGGCGGCGGGAAGCAGCTGGTTGAGTATCGAGAAAATCTTCAACATGGCATCACCATCCTTCTTCGATGTTCCCATGATCCTCCTTGTTCTCCGCAATTTCAATTGAGATTGCGGCGCGATGGATATAGAAAAACTATATGAAGGATCTGAACAGCATTCATCTGAATGGATTGCGGGCGGTCGAGGTTGCCGGGCGCCTCGGCTCGCTGCAGGCGGCGGCCGGCGAGCTTGGCGTCACCATCGGTGCCGTCAGCCAGCAGATCATCAAGACCGAGAAACAGCTTGGCCGCGTCCTTTTCGAGCGCAGCCCGCGCGGCCTGGTGGCCACGCCATTCGGCGAAAGTTTTCTGCCCCGCCTGACCGCTGGCTTCGAAACGCTGGATCAGGCTGTCGCCTCGGCAAAGCGGCGGGACGAGACGATCCTGACCATTTCGGTCGCCCCGGTTTTTGCAGCGCGGTGGCTGGTGCACCGTCTGGATCTTTTTACCGAAAAACACCCCGATATCCGCCTGCGCATCGATGCGACGACGGCGCTGGTCAATCTGGAAAGCGCCGGCGTCGATATCGGCATCCGCGTCGGCGCTGGCGATTGGCCGGGCGTCAAGGCCGAGCTTCTGTTGGCTCAGGAGGTCTTTCCCGTCTGTTCACCCGCCATTGCAGAAAAACTGAAGGAGCCGGCGGACATTCTGAAAATCCCGGCCGTCATCGATGGCCATTCCACCCTCAGCTGGGAGATGTGGCTGCGCGAGGTGGGGCTATCGGGAAAGCAGATGGTGACGCGGCATATCTTCAACGATGCCTCTCTCTGTCTCGATGCGGCGATTGCCGGGCAGGGGGTGATGCTGGCATGGCAGACACTGGCGGCCTATTCCCTGATCGAGAAGCGGCTGGTCATGCCTTTCCCCCTGCGAGCGACAACGGGGTTCGCGCATTATTTCGTCACGCCGCCCTCGCGCCGCGAAACCAAGACGGTCACTGCCTTCAAGCAATGGGTGCGTGACGAAATCGCCCAGAGCATGCGGCGTCTGGGGTTCGGATAGGCGTCAGGCGGCCTGCACCTCCTTGCGCCGCCCGGCCATCATTGCCTCGAACGCCGGCCGTGCATGGCAGCGGCCAAGCCAGGCTTTCACAGCGGGATATCTGTCGAAAAGATAGGTCTCGCTCATCGCATAGCGCAGCACTTCCGCCAGATTGAGATCGGCGACGGTGAAGCGGTTGCCGACCACATAGTCCTGGGTCTGCAAATGCTGTTCCAGTCGCGCCAGCGGCCGCTCGAGCCCCTTCACGCAGGCCTCGATCAGTGCCTTGCCGGCCGGGGTGTTTTGCTGCTCGTTGTCATAGGTCAGCACGATCTTCACCGTATGCGGCTCAACCTCGGTTGCCGCCCACAAGGTCCATGCGGTCATTTCGCCCTCTTCGCGCACGTTTGCTCCGGCCAGCGGGCCGCCGTGTTTGCGGGCGAGATAGAGATTGTTGGCAAGCGATTCCGCCAGCACCAGTCCGTCATCCTCGATCGCCGGGATCAGCCCCATCGGGTTGACGGCCAGGAAGGAGGGCGACTTTGTATTGAGCCGGGCATCGGTGGCAAGCGGATCGGCAAGCAGCCTCGCCTGGATCACCGGCACCGACTGGAAGGGAATGCCGAGCTCCTCCGCCATCCAGTAGTTGCGCGAGGCGCGCGAGCAGTAAACTCCGTAGATCGTCAGCATGTCTGTTCCCCTTGGCTGAATTTCGCCGCACGCTATGTCAAGTGAGCCGGGGCTTGAAGCGCAGAGCGTTGATATCAGCCATGAAATGTTTTGATGTGACGGCTCAGGCCAGCCGATTGCCGGTGAGGGTCAGATGCGCGAAGGCCTCGCTTCCGCCTGCGAGCAGATCGCGGGTGGATTTTTCATTCCAGCGATAACCCAGGATAGCGCCGTCCTTGACGTCCTGAAACAGGTTGTTGGCGATCAGCGCCGTGCCGGCCCCCTCGACCACCGTGACGGCGCAGCCGGAGCCGGCACCGCGCACCAGATTGCCGGTTGCGACGATGCTGCGCATATAGGGTCCCCAGCCGAGCATCAGCCCCCATTTCGGGGCGTTCTCGATGACGTTGCCCGAAATCACCGTGTCCGCCTCCGCCGCAATACCGAAGCCGAAACCGGCACCATCGTGAACATATGGACCATCGAGATGCAGGTTGCGGATGATGTTGCCGCTGACGGTTGCCAGCCTGCCGCCCTCGTCGAAATTGACGATCAGGATGCCGTTGGCGGCGCCATCGACCAGATTGCCGGAGACGATCGCGCCCTGAAAGCCGAATTCGGAATAAATCGCCGTCTCGCCGGAGCGCAGGCACTGGTTGTTGGAAATCTGCACATTGGTGGCAGCGTTAGCGCGGATGGCGGAAAAGGCGCAGTCGGAGATGTGATTGTCCATGACCATCACATTCCCAGCGCGAAAAATATTGATGCCGTTGCCGTTTTCGCCGGTGCCGCCATCCTTTGCGGCAATCTTGAACACGCGGTTACCGCTCACCATCGTGCCGTCTTCGCCCGCCTCCCAGCGATGCACCAGAATGCCGCCATTGCCGCAATCGAACACCGTGTTGGTGGTAATCGCCAGCCGTTCGCTTTCCACCGCGTAAATGCCGGAAAAGGCCGCCTGCGAAACACTGTTGCCGGTGATCCGGCCGCCGCAGCGCTCGGCATGGATGCAATGCTTGGATGCGCCGGTAATCGTGCAGTTGTCGATGGTGAGATCGGCGATGCCGCGCAGGTTGAAAAGCCCTTGCACATCGTCCCCCAGCGCTCTGCCGCCGCCATCCAGCACAAGGTCCGAGAGGGTGAGCTTGGTCAGAGTTTCACCGGAGATAAAGCGGCCGCCACCCGCATGGATTAGCCGGGTGCGGCCAGGGACGCCGCTGAGCCATAGGTTGTCGGGTAGTGAGATCCCCGACAGATGGTAATCCCCCGCGGGTAAAAAGACCGGCAATCCCTTTTCCGCAGCCTCCCGGAAGAGCCGGTTGATCGCCTTGCTTTGATCCCCGGTCTTGCCGGGTCCGACCCCATATCCGGAAATGTCGATGGTGCCGCGCAGGCCGGTCTGCGCCGGTTTGAGGGGCGCTGCGATGGCTGTTGTACAGGCAATGGAGGCGATCGAAGACAGGAGCAGACGTCTGGTGAGCATGGCGAATCCTTTCCGCGCTGCAAGCATAGACCATGCCAGGGCGGGATGTGCCGGAATGAAACGGCGAACCCCCGTATTTGCGCCCTCTTTGGTTGAGTTGAGGAGAGATTCCGTCCGGTATGCGTTTATTTTAGCAAGTTGTCTTTAGGGAAGAATAACTTCTGGCTGGTAGAAAACGAGCGGGGAACAAGGAAAAGACGGCTCGAACGGTGCATCCGTCCTTGGAGGCTTGCGTGACCAAGAATTTAGACCGCTATCGAAGCGACAGCGGAGCAAAAATTGCCAGCAACGACGACACGCAGCGATTGATCGCAGCAAGCCAGCGGCTTGCAGCAGAGGTCTCGCGCATGTTTGGCCCGGAACCCGACATCGCCGATCGCCATTACTGGCTCGAGACGATGATGAATCATATTCCCGACTATATCTATGCCAAGGATCTCGAAGGCCGCTTTCTTGTTGCCAATCGGGCAACCGTCACGGAAAACGGCTTTCGCGAAGCCCATGAGATCGTCGGCAAGACCGACTACGATATCCACACGCTGGATAATGCGCGCCATTTCGAACAGGCCGAGCGCCGGGTGATCGAAACCGGCGAGCCGATATTCGGTATCGAGGAGCTGAATGCGGTCAGCAAGGACGAACGCTGGCTGATGACGTCGAAGGTGCCGCTGCGCGACAAGCAGGGGAGAACCATCGGTATTGTCGGCATTTCGCGCGATATCACTGATCGCAAGCGGGCAGAACGCCTTCTTCTCGGCCAGGCTCGCCTTTTGGAGCTGATTGCCACCAGCACACCGCTCTCCGACTTCTTCAATGAGCTGATCCTGATGATCGAGGCGCATCTGCCTGGCATTATCGGCTCGATCCTGCTTTTGTCCCCCGACCGGAGACATCTTTTGACAGGGGCTGCCCCCGGACTTGACGATGCCTATTGCACGGCGATCCACGGCATCGCGATTGGACCCAAGGTCGGATCCTGCGGCACTGCAGCCTTTCGCGGCGAGCCGGTGTTCGTCGGCGATATCCAGTCCGATCCCTTATGGCAAGACTATGCCGATATGGTGCGGCCATTCGGATACCGGTCCTGCTGGTCCATGCCGATCCTGTCCTATCAGGGGCATGTGCTCGGCACCTTTGCCCTCTATTCGCATCAGCCGGGAATGCCGTCGGCAGAGCAGATCGATCTCATTTCGATGGCGGCGCATCTGGCGGGCATTGCCATCGAGCGGCGGCAATCGGAAGAGCGCATCCAGTTCATGGCGCATCACGACGCCCTGACGGGTCTGCCGAACCGGGCACTGTTCGACGAGCGCGTCGCCAGTGCCCTTGAGCAGGCCCGTCTGACCGGCCAGTGGGTGGCGCTGGCCTTCCTCGATCTCGACAATTTCAAGCTGATAAATGACACGCTTGGACATCACGCCGGGGATGAACTTCTGCGCGTCGTCGCCGGCCGGATGCTGGCCTGCGTGCGCAAGTCGGACATGATCGTACGGGTCGGCGGCGACGAGTTCATCATTCTGCTCAACGGTCTCCCGCCCGAAAACGCGGTGGTGCTGTCCCGTCTTGAGGCGATCCGCGCAGCGATCGGTGCACCTGTGGTGTTGGCCGGTCGCAGTCTGCAGGTCAGCTGTTCGATGGGTGTCGTCTGTTACCCCGAACATGGCGAGATCGCGACCGAACTTCTGGCCAATGCCGATTCCGCGATGTACAGGGCCAAGGAGGTCGGCCGCAACAATCTGCAGGTGTTCGACGCCCAGATGGCGGCCAAGGCGCATGAGAGCTTGCGGCGTCACGAGGAACTGCGCGATGCGGTCGTGCGCGGCGAATTCGTGCTGCACTATCAGCCCCAGATGAACCTGAAGACGGGCAGGATTTTTGCCGCGGAATCGCTGCTGCGCTGGCAGCACCCCGAGCGCGGGATGATTTCGCCGGGCGAATTCATCCCGCTGGCCGAGGAAACCGGGCTGATCGTACCCATCGGCGAATGGGTGCTGAACGAGGCCTGCCGCCAGAACAAGGCCTGGCAGGATGCCGGCCTGCCGCCGATTGTCGTCAGCGTCAACGTGTCCGCCCGTCAGTTCAAGGAACGCAACTGGGTGTCGAAGGTCGCCGAAGCGCTGGAGGAAAGCGGACTGGAAGCCTGTTATCTCGAGCTGGAATTGACCGAGAGCCTGATCATGCAGGATGTCGCCTCGGCCGTTGCGACCATGCACGAGCTGGAAGCGCTCGGCGTCCATCTCGCCATCGATGATTTCGGGACCGGCTATTCCAGCTTGAGCGCGCTGAAAAGCTTTCCGGTGCGCCGCCTGAAGATAGACCGGTCGTTCGTCCAGGATATTCCGGGAGATGCCGATGACCGGGCGATTACCGGTGCCATCATTTCGCTGGCGCAGAAACTGCAGATGCAGGTGATTGCCGAAGGGGTGGAAACCCAGGCGCAGGTCGATTTCCTGGCGGCGAGCGGCTGCGACGATATTCAGGGCTATTTCATCAGCCGGCCGGTCGCCGCTGCCGCATTTGTATCTTTTCTGGCTGGGTAAGTTCGACTGCTTCTGTGTCGTTTTTGCATCGCTTGCCTGACCTCGCGCAGTCGTGATGGCCCGCAGGGGCCACAAGCCCCGATCCAGCCGCAATTGCCATACTTGTGGCAAGAGACCGGTATTTGCTGCCGGGATAGACTGCTGCGCGGATGTAAGCCGCGTCTTCGCCATATGCGTCAACGGAAAATACAGAGTTCAATGACCCTCTCAAAAGCTCTCTCCCGCCGGCAGTTTCTCAATATGTCCGGGCTTGCGGTCGCGTCCGCTGGCCTTGCAAGCTGCACGTCGTCGATGAACACCGATCGCTTCCGCGCCGAAACAGCACCTTATTTTCGCGATCCTTCGACAGAGGGCCGTTTTGCCGACCCGCGTTATGGCGCCGAACTTGAAGGTCCGGTCGGCGACGGCATGACCCCGACGGGTCTGCCGCTGCAATCGTCCTACTACACCGAGATGTACGGCCCCAAATTCGACGGCGGATTCAATATACCGGCGGTGCCCTACCAGCAGATCGATGCCCGCTTCTATCGCCAGCAGGTCGACAATACGTTCGGCGAGAAGCCGGGCACGATCATCGTCGATACCGGCGAGCGCTTCCTCTATCTCATCCTGTCCAATGGGTCGGCGATGCGCTACGGCGTTGGCATCGGCCGTGAAGGCTTTGCCTGGTCGGGCAGGGGCGTCCTCCAGTGGAAGCAGAAATGGCCACGCTGGAAGCCACCGAACGAGATGGTCGCCCGCCAGCCGCATCTGGAAAAATACTCCATTGCCAATGGCGGCATGGCACCCGGTCTGGACAACCCGCTCGGTGCGCGGGCGATGTATATCTTCCAGAATGGCGAGGATACGCTCTACCGTCTGCATGGATCGCCGGAATGGCAGTCGATCGGCAAGGCCGTATCATCCGGCTGCGTCCGCCTGATCAACCAGGACGTCATGGACCTCTATGACCGCGTGCGCGACAAGGCGCCTATCCTGGTGATCTGAAGGAGCTATCTGAAAAGGCCCGCTGACTGAAAGGCGGGCTCGGCTTGCTGACAAAGTCATTTTCTGACCATTTCGCAGGTCACTTAGGAAACATTACGCTTGCCAATTTCCCCGTCATTCCTGTGCCTGTCACAGGAATCCAGACAGCTCAAGTCTTTGAGCTGAAAGAGTCTTTTGACCCGACGGACGTCGGGTCACTGGATCTCCGCCACAAGGGCGAGGAAGACGGAGAGTGGGGTACCGCTCTCGTCCGATATTCGCATTTAGGGTTTGCCGGCAGTCTGAGCCCGCCCACGCGTCCGGCACCCATCGGGCATCCTAGTCCCCGGAGGGCTGATTTTCACCAAGATGATTGCTGAGGCCATGGAGTGCTGAACGCAGGGCTGCGGCTTCCTCCATGCTGCATCCCGTTGCCTTGCCGATTTCCGTCAGGATGCCGAAAGCGTCGGTCTTCAGTGCTACGCCTTTCGGCGTCAGCGTGATGATTACCTGGCGTTCGTCGCTCTTGTCGCGGATACGGCTGACGAAGCCGGCGATTTCCAGCCGCTTGAGCAACGGCGAGAGCGTGCCTGAATCCAGCCCCAGTTCTTCGCCTATTCCCTTCACCGTCATCCTGTCCCTCTGCCACAGCGCCAGAAGCACCAGATACTGCGGATAGGTCAGACCGAACCGGTCGAGCAGAGGCTTGTAGGTCCGGTTGAAGGCATGCGCCACCGAATAGACGGCAAAGCAAAGCTGCTGGCCGAGCGCCAGGGCATCGCCGTCTTTCATGTCGTCCTTACGCGTGTCACTATCCTTGGCCATAATCGGCATTCTTGCAGTTTCAGGGGTATTTTGCAATTTGCAAAATTATATTGCGTCCAATTAAATTTTGCGCTATTGAAAATCCGGACAGCATATAGCCCCGCAATCAACCGCTGAACCAAGGAGACAGACATGCCCATTCTCTACACAACCAAGGCATCCGCAACCGGTGGCCGCGCCGGCCACGCCGTGAGTGAAAACGGTGTTCTCGATGTGACGCTGACCGTTCCGAAGGAACTCGGCGGCGATGGTGCGACCGGCACCAATCCCGAGCAGCTTTTCGCGGCCGGCTATTCCGCCTGCTTCCTCGGCGCGCTCAAGTTCGTTGCCGGCAAGGAAAAGGTGAAGATCCCGGACGACGCGACTGTGACCGCAACCGTCGGCATCGGCCCGCGCGAAGACGGCACGGGTTTCTACATCAACCCGTCCATCTCGGTGAACCTGCCGGGCATCGACCGCGAAACCGGCGAAAAGCTCGTTGCCGCCGCCCATATCGTCTGCCCCTACAGCCATGCGCTGCGCACCTCTACGGAAGTTTCGGCAACGCTCGCCTGATGCTTCGTCTGATCTGATCAGAAGCCCGGCGGAGCGATCCGCTGGGCTTTTGCTTGTGCGTGGCTTGCTCGGCTCTGTATGAAATCCAAATTCGGGCTTGTAAAAGGGCCGCCTTTACTCTTGATTGGTTGCATTAGTCTTCTCTGTAGCAACATAGGGTAAAGACGCATGGACATGCTGATCGGCGATGTCGAGGCTGATGATATATTTGCTGCAATCGACGAAGTCCTGCGGGCAAGTACCGCGAAGGCGTGTATTGCGGTTTTCCGCGCCACGCTCGACCGTTGCGGCATTGATACGTTTGCCAGCGGCGAAGTCGATCTGAGGTTCCGTTCGCGATCCGTCTTTCATGTTATCGGCTGGCCGGAAGACTGGCGAAACTATTATTTCAGCTCCGGTCTCGTCCATCGCGATCCGCTTGTCGGCGCGCTGGAACATCGGATCAGCCCGTTCACCTGGATGGAACTGCGGGCCGATCGGACCTTGCCACAGGTCGGTACCCAGGCTTTGGAGCGGGCGGGCGAAGCTGGCTGGAAGGACGGCCTCGTCGTGCCGCTGCCACGCGGCGGCGGTCACCGGGTCGGCATTGTCAGCCTTGTCGCCAGAAAGTCGCGCGTTACCGGGGCTCAGAAGCGGTACTTGCCGGCCTTGTGCATCTGTTTTCACGAACGGCTGCGCGGCCTCGTCGCCGCCCACAGCCTGCCGGTCGCACCGGCAGGGCTGACCTCGCGCGAATTCGACTGTCTGCAACTGGTGGCAAAAGGCATGTCCGACCGGCAGATCGCAGCCGAGTTGAACATTGCCGTCTCGACGGCGCACGAACATGTCGAACACGCCCGCAAACGGTTTGAGGCGTCCACCCGCGCCGAACTCGCGGCGGCGGCCGTGTCGCTTGGGGTTATCCACTTTTGACGGCTCGCGCCGCCGAGCGCAGGGCATGCCGAAACCAAAACGGCGGCTCCATCCGGGGCCGCCATTCTATTTCAAACCTGTACGGCTGCTACCGCCTCAGGCTTCCGAGAATCCCGCGTACCAACGCCCGGCCGAGCGAGGAAGCGACCGTGCGGGCAACGGATTTCATCGCTGCCTCGGCCACGCTTTCGCGCTGGTAGCTGGCGCGGGGTTTCGGTTTGGGCTGGGCCGGTGCTGCATCATCGTCGCCGAAGCCGGGCAGGGTCCAGCGGCTGCCGCCGGGGGCTGCCGGCGGTGGGGCTTCTGAGGCCTCGCGGCTTTCCTCGGCCTGCCGGGTCGATTTGGCGGCGCGCTGGGCCAAGAGCTCATAGGCGGATTCCCGGTCGACATCCTTGTCATATTGGCCAGCCACCGGACTGATGCTCATGACATTGGCGCGCTCGGCCTCTGTCAGCGGACCGGCGCGGCTGGACGGCGGGCGGATCAGCGTGCGCTCGACCATCGAGGGCGAACCCTTGCCTTCGAGCGTCGAGACCAGCGCTTCGCCGGTGCCCAGGTTGGTGATGACAGTGGCGCAGTCGAAATCCGGATTGGGGCGGAAGGTGTCGGCCGCCGTCTTCACGGCCTTCTGCTCGCGTGGCGTATAGGCGCGTAGCGCATGTTGGATGCGGTTGCCGAGCTGGGCTAGAACCGTTTCCGGCACGTCGAGTGGGTTCTGGGTGACGAAATAGACGCCGACGCCCTTGGAGCGGATCAGCCGGACGACCTGCTCGATACGTTCAAGCAGAACCTTCGGCGCATCGTTGAAGAGCAAGTGCGCCTCGTCGAAGAAGAACACCAGCTTCGGCTTGTCGGGATCGCCGATCTCGGGCAGTTCCTCGAACAGTTCCGACATCAGCCAGAGCAGGAACGTGCCGTAGAGGCGCGGGTTCATCATCAGCTTGTCGGCGGCCAGCACCGAGATGGCACCACGGCCATCGCGGGTGGTGCGCATGATGTCGGAGACCTTGAGCGCCGGTTCGCCGAAAAAATTCTTGGCGCCCTGTTGCTCGAGGATCAGAAGTTCGCGCTGGATGGAGCCGACCGAGGCCTTGGAGATCAGGCCGTATTTGCTCGAAAGTGCTGAGGCATTCTCGGCCATATAGTTGAGCATCGCCTGGAAATCCTTGAGATCCAGGAGCGGCAGGCCACCTTCGTCGGCGATCTTGAAGGCGATGTTGATGACACCTTCCTGGGCGTCGGAGGCGCTCATCAACCGGGAAAGCAAGAGCGGCCCCATCTCCGACATCGTGGTCCGCACCCGGTGGCCTTTTTCGCCATAGAGATCCCAGAAAATCACCGGGAATTCCTGGAAGGCGAAATCGGTAAAGCCGATCTGCTCGGCCCGCTTGGTCACCCAGTCCTTGGGCTCGCCGATGGCGCCGATGCCGGACAGGTCGCCCTTCACGTCGGCGCAGAACACCGGCACGCCGGCATTGGAGAAGCTTTCCGCCAGAATCTGCAGCGTCACCGTCTTGCCGGTGCCGGTGGCGCCGGTGATCAACCCGTGGCGGTTGCCGAATTTGAAATCCAGATATTCGCCCTTGTTGATCGTGTCGTCCGGTTTCCGGCTGGTGCCGATATAGAGCTTCCCGTCCTCAAGCATATGGGCCTTGTCTCCGTTTCGCCAATGAAAGCCGACGGTTCGCCGGCCTTCATCACATTGTTTTCCCATGCCTGTTATAGGAGGAGTGCCTTTCACCGGCAACAGAAGGATTGCCATGTAAAAAACGGCTTTTGCGCGCTGGATGGCCGCATTGTAATTGCCAAGAAGGCATGAAACGATCATTGCGTTCTCGCGCTGTGGATACTCGTTCCGAACCGCGCTTGAGTTTCAATTCGAGATAATTTACCTTGACGTTCACGTCAATTAAATGAGGAGAATCACCCAATGAACGAACTGGTCACACGCGTCGCCGAAAATGTCGGCATTGACCCGGCAACGGCTGAAAAGGCCATCGGCATGATGCTGGGCTTCCTGCAGCGCGAAGCCGCTGACGGCCCGGTCGCCAAGATGATCGAAGCGATTCCGGGCGCCGACGAGATGGTCGCGAAGTTCAACGGCGAAGGCTCCGGCGGCGGCGGTGGCCTGCTTGGCGGCCTGCTGAACGCAGTCGGCGCCGGTGGCGGCGTCATGGCGCTCGGCCAACAGCTGATGTCGCAGGGGCTCGGCATGGGCGAAATTACCGCCCTTGCCAAGGAAACCATCGGCTACGCCAAGGAAAAGGCCGGCGCCGAAGTGGTCGATGAAGTCGTCGCCTCGGTTCCTGGCCTCAGCCAGTTCGTCTGATATCGTCAAGGAATGGACGATACGTCCGATAGCGACCTGGCCGCGCACTTGAGGCAACTGGAGGAACGTCTCCACGACCCGCAGGTGCGCGGTTCTGCATTTTTGACCGGCGAACTGCTGGACGAGGATTTCAGCGAGTTTGGTAGTTCCGGACAGGCCTATGGCCGCGCCGATACCATCGCCGCGTTGGTGGCCGAAGCAGGGCAGGCCGGGCCACCCGTAAGCTCGGAAAACTACCAGCTGAAACGTCTGTCGGAGACCGTGGCGCTCCTTACCTATGAAACCGCAACTGAAGAACGGCGTGTGCTGCGGTTATCGATCTGGCGCCGTACGAACAGCGAATGGCGCTTGGCCTTCCATCAGGGAACCCCGATGAAAAAGTGAGCCGGCGAGGCTCATGCCCCCTTCGGCCGCCTGGCGAGCGACAGGAACAGCGTGAAAATCACCAGGATCAACCCGACGCTGATCGGCGCTGCGGATGGACCAAACAGGTCCATGATCGATCCCGTCGCGCCCGAGCCCAAGCCGCTGCCGACGGCATAGGCCAGCGCGAAGGCGGCACTGCCTGCCACCAGCATGCTGCCGCGATACTGTTCTCCAAGCATGGTCAGCGCGCAGGTATAGAGCGAGAAGCTTGCAGCGCCGATCAGCGCAAAATCGGCCAGAATGGCAATTGGCGAGGTCAGGAACGGTATGATCAGGAAGGCGATGGCGCCGATCCCGCCCATGGCGATCGCCACGCGCCGGCGCGGCAGCCGGTCGAGCAGCACGCCGATGAAAGGCTGGGCCAAGGCCGTCGGCAGGGCCAGAACCGTGACGCTGAGCGCTGCAAAGGCCTGCGAATGGCCGGTCTTGACGAAATAGACCGGCATTACCGAAATCGCCGCGATATCCGAAAACCCGAAGGCAAGGACCATGGCGATCAGCACCGGCGCCTTGCGCAGGAAGCTGAACACGTCGCGGGTGGAGGAAGCCTCCGGTGTCGTGCGGGTCGAGAGCGTCAACAGGGCGGTGGCGAAGGCGACGAGCGCCACATAGACGGCGGTCAGCGCGAACCCGAAGCCGCCTTCCGTTCCCATCAGCGGAATGACCAGCGGCCCGGCGGCAAAACCGCCGCAAATGCCAGCGCCATAAAGGCCGGAAACCCGGCCGCGCAGCCGGTCGGGGCAGGCCGAGTTCATCCAGGCCTCGCTGAGCATGAAGATCAGGCTGGCGAAGAAGCCGAGGAGAAACCGGGCGAGGAACCAGACCGGCAGCGAGGCTGTCGCTGCAAACGTCGCAAGGCAGATCGAGCAGCCGGCAAGGCTGAGGATGATTAGCTTGTCGGTGCGCAGCCGTGCCGTCAACTGGCCGATCATCAGCGTCGAGGTGGCAAGGCCGAGCGCGAAACTGACCGCATTGAAGCCGATCATCGCGGGCGTCACGCCACGGCTTTCCAGCGTCAGCGAGATCAGCGGATAGGTGATCCCCTGCGCCACCGAAAAGGCCGACGCACCCAAAATGACGGCAATGATGGCCGCCCAGTCGGGCATGAAATCGGTGATCGTCGTCTGGTGGGCCTGCATGAAAAATCCCCTCCGCCGCCCGCGTGCACGGCGCACGCCTCTTTATCCGATCCGCGGGTGATTTGAAATGCTCGCAGGTCGGCTTTGCAACAGACTTTCGGCCGGACATCGCTGGCGAAAAGCTGATCGCGTCGGTCGTCAATATCCACACGGCAAACGCGGCCGACAGCATCCGCGTGCGCGGAACCATCGAAAGCGTCAGCGATACGGCGCTCGTTATCAAGAGGGGGGAAGGGACCGACCAGACCATCATGCTCAAGCCGGACTGGAATGTTTCCGGCGTCGCCAAGGCGTCGATCGTGGATATCAAGACCGGTGATTATGTCGGCATCGCCTCGCTGCCCAAGGCGGAAGGCGGCGATGGCGCGCTGGAAGTGCTGATCTTTCCCGCCGCGATGAAGGGAACGGGCGAGGGCAGCCATCCCTGGGACCTGAAGCCCAACAGCTCCATGACCAATGCCACCGTTGCCGATGCGGTCTAATCCGTCGAGGGGCGCACCGTCACGGTGAAATTCCAGGGCTAGGAAAAGACGATCGACATCCCCGCGGCAACGCCAATCTTCACTTTAGCGCAAGCCACGAAGGCCGACCTGAAGCCGGGAGCGACTGTCTTCGTGCCCTACGAGAAAGCCACTGACGGCACCGTCTCCACCGCGCGTGTCGTGGTCGGTACCAACGGCGTCGTTCCGCCGATGTGACCGGAAACCCGGCCGCGTTAACGCAGCAAGGTTCAGACTGCCGACAAACCCTGGAAATTGCTTATCTAGGGAGAGCGGCACCTCACTTTCCGTCATGCTCGCCCTTGGGGCGGGAATCCAGCCACGGCGCTTCCGCGCCCGTGAATGGACTCTCCCACGCAACTGCCAAGAGAGTCCTGCGCGCCGCCGACGCGGCGCACTGGCAACTGTGTTTCTACGTTTGTGAA
>NZ_JAFCXE010000045.1:0-20000 GCF_049897905.1 Pararhizobium sp. PWRC1-1
TTGTATTCGCCGAAATACTTCGTGATCGCTGCCGTCAGCGACGTCTTGCCATGGTCGACGTGGCCGATCGTGCCAATGTTAACGTGCGGCTTATTGCGCTCAAATTTGCTCTTTGCCATTTCCGGCTCTCCGTTTTTTAACCCCGAAGGGGAATTCTCTTGTTTCTGTCAGCTGGCGTTAGGCTCCGGTCACTTCTGACCGGAGTATTTCGCCTGGATTTCCTGTGCCACGTTCGACGGAACCGGCGCATAGTGATCGAAGGTCATCGTGTACTGTGCACGGCCCTGCGACATCGAGCGCAGGTTGTCCACGTACTTGAACATGTTGGCCAGCGGCACGTTGGCATTGATCACGACGGCGATGCCGCGTGCTTCCTGGCCCTGGATCTGACCGCGACGCGAGTTCAGATCGCCGATCACGTCACCGACGTAATCTTCCGGCGTCACGACTTCCACCTTCATCATCGGCTCGAGCAGCTGGGCGCCGGCCTTCTTGGCTGCTTCACGGAAGCAGGCACGCGAGGCGATTTCGAAAGCGAGAACCGAGGAGTCGACGTCATGGAATGCGCCGTCGATCAGGGTTGCCTTGACGCCAAGCATCGGGAAGCCAGCGAGCGGACCGGAAGACAGAACGCTTTCGATGCCCTTCTGAACGCCTGGGATGTATTCCTTCGGAATAGAACCACCAACGATCTTGGATTCGAACTTGAAGTCGTCGCCTTCTTCATTCGGTTCGAAGACGATCTTGACGCGCGCGAACTGGCCGGTACCACCGGACTGCTTCTTGTGCGTATAGTCTTCTTCATGACGCTTCGTGATCGATTCACGGTAAGCAACCTGCGGCGCGCCGACGGTGGCTTCAACCTTGAATTCGCGGCGCATGCGGTCGACGAGGATGTCGAGGTGAAGTTCACCCATGCCGGCGATGATCGTCTGGCCGGATTCTTCATCCGTCTTGACGCGGAACGAAGGATCTTCAGCAGCCAGGCGGTTGAGCGCGAGGCCCATCTTTTCCTGGTCGCCCTTGGTCTTCGGCTCGATGGCGATCTGGATGACCGGCTCGGGGAATTCCATGCGCTCGAGGATAACCTGATGCAGCGGATCGCAGAGCGTGTCGCCGGTCGTGGTTTCCTTGAGGCCTGCGAGAGCAACGATGTCGCCGGCAAAGGCTTCTTCGATGTCTTCACGGGAGTTGGAATGCATCTGCAGCATACGGCCGACGCGCTCGCGCTTTTCCTTGACCGTGTTCATAACCGACGTGCCCTTGGAGAGCTTGCCGGAATAGATACGGGCGAAGGTGAGCGAACCAACGAAGGGGTCGTTCATGATCTTGAAGGCGAGCATCGACAATGGCTCTTCATCCGACGGATGGCGGGCGATTTCGGCTTCGGTCTTCACATCGATGCCCTTGATCGACGGAATGTCGAGCGGGGAAGGCAGATATTCGACAACTGCGTCGAGCAAAGGCTGAACGCCTTTGTTCTTGAAAGCCGTACCGCAGAACATCGGGTGGAACTTCACGTCGATGGTGCCGCGGCGAACCAGCTGGCGGATCTTGTCGTTGTCCGGCATGATGCCGTTCAGATAGTCTTCCATCGCCTGTTCATCGATATCGACGACCTGTTCGATCATCTTCTCGCGATATTCCTGCGCCTTTTCCTTCATGTCTTCCGGAATTTCGACGACATCCCACTGGGCGCCGAGCGATTCGTCGCGCCAGATCAGGGCGTTCATCTCGATCAGGTCGATAACGCCCTTGAATTCGGTTTCCGCACCGATCGGGAGCTGCATGACAACAGCGATGGCACCGAGACGGGTCTTGATCATCTCTACCGAGCGGTAGAAGTCAGCACCGGTCTTGTCCATCTTGTTGCAGAAGATCATCCGCGGAACGTTGTACTTTTCAGCCTGACGCCAGACGGTTTCCGTCTGCGGCTCAACACCGGCGTTGGCGTCGAGCAGAGCGATCGCACCGTCGAGAACGCGCAGCGAACGTTCGACTTCGATGGTGAAGTCGACGTGGCCGGGGGTGTCGATGATGTTGAAGCGGCGCATCTTGCCGTCGCGACCCTTCCAGTAGGTCGTGGTAGCAGCGGACGTGATGGTGATACCGCGTTCCTGCTCCTGCTCCATCCAGTCCATGGTGGCAGCGCCGTCATGAACTTCACCGATTTTGTGCGACTTGCCGGTGTAGTAGAGAATCCGCTCAGTGGTCGTGGTCTTGCCGGCGTCGATATGCGCCATGATACCGAAATTGCGGTAGTCTTCGATTTTATATTCGCGAGCCATAATGACTGCCTTTCGAAAATTGTACGTCGATTACCAGCGATAGTGCGAGAATGCACGGTTGGCGTCAGCCATCTTGTGCGTGTCTTCGCGCTTCTTGACAGCGGAACCACGGCCATTTGCCGCATCCATGAGTTCGCCGCAGAGGCGATCGATCATGGTGGTTTCGTTGCGCTTGCGGGCAGCAGCGATCAGCCAGCGAATGGCGAGAGCCTGACGGCGCTCAGGACGAACATCCACCGGAACCTGGTAGGTTGCACCACCGACGCGGCGCGAACGAACTTCGACGTGCGGAGCGATGTTGTCGAGGGCCGAATGGAACACGGTGACCGGCTCCTGCTTCAGCTTGCCCTGGACCAGATCGAACGCACCGTAAACGATGTTTTCAGCGACCGACTTCTTACCATGAAGCATGATTGCATTCATGAACTTGGTGACGACCAGATCGCCGAACTTCGGGTCCGGATTGATCTCGCGCTTTTCTGCACTATGACGACGTGACATACTTTTGTCTCTCAACTTTGAACGGGCGCCTTAACACGCGGAGAACCTCGCGCAGCACCTTAAATTGTGGAACCCGAATTACTTCGGACGCTTTGCACCATACTTCGAACGGCGCTGCTTACGGTTCTTGACACCCTGGGTATCGAGAACGCCGCGAATGATGTGGTAACGAACGCCCGGCAAGTCCTTTACGCGGCCGCCGCGGATCATGACCACGGAGTGTTCCTGAAGGTTGTGACCTTCGCCCGGAATGTAGCCGATGACTTCGAAGCCGTTGGTGAGACGGATCTTGGCAACCTTACGCAGAGCCGAGTTCGGCTTCTTCGGGGTCGTTGTGTAGACGCGTGTGCAAACGCCACGCTTCTGCGGGTTTTCCTGCAGAGCAGGAACCTTGTTGCGCTTTACCTGTGCCTGACGCGGCTTGCGGATCAGCTGGTTTACGGTAGGCATATAACCATCCCTTACAAATTCTGTCTCAATACCCTTACGGGCGGATCAATGCCGTCTCCGGCGGTTTCGAACGCTATAAATGCGCAAAACGAGGACCGATCCGCCTTTCGGCAGATGGCCCGCAAAAAGCAGAGGACACCAATATTTTCAGCGTCTTGCGTGCAGCATTTTGGTCTTCAGCGTGCGTTTCGAACCTTGTTTGAGGCGAACTCCAGAACGTGACGTTCCGAACCAGCCAGCCTCACATAGGCTCCGATGGGGCGGGGTGTACTGATTTCGGGGTGTCGCGTCAAGGGGAATTAAGAATTATTCTTGGTTCGGCAGGGCTGACATGCCTGCAAAACAAGGCTTTGACGCCGAAACGGGAGTAAGTGGCGGTCCGCGCGGGGCGGAATCGTCAGAGCGTCCTGTTCAACTTAAAGAATCATAAAGCAATTCTACAATTCCGCAACAACGGCAGGAATCGCCGCCCCTGCCCGTGACGATTCGTCGTGGGAACAGTGTTTTTTCCTCTGCGCACGGCAGCAATACGCTGTAAAGTCGTTTCACATATCTTTCGAAAGAGGAAATAGCCATGACTGCCAAGCCGGACAATGACAACAATCTCGACGGACCGATGATCTTCATCATCATCGGCAAGGCCTATGAGCAGGATGGCGATGAAGAGGGCGTGGACATTCACGTGATGTTACGTGCACCGGACGACGACACCGCCGTTCGGGAAGCCCTGAACGCACTGGCCGAGGAAGGTTTTCTCGAGGCCGACCTCGATCAGATCGGCACGCTGACCGACGTGCCGAACGATGAGCCGCACGCATCCGCCTATCAGGGCGCGCTGACCGGCGAAGTGGCGATCATCAAGTTCGGATAAAACACATCGAGCACCGCTGCCTCGTGTGATAGCGGCGAACTCGCGTGAAACGAATGCAAAAAGCCGCCCGGATCGCTCCAGGCGGCTTTTTCAATGGGTCGGAAAGGGCGGCAGAACCGCCCTCGCCTTTCAAGCCTTATTCGGCTGCAGCTTCTTCCTTGGCTGCCATGTCGGCAAGCATCGGAGTTGCTGCATCGGCCCCCGTTCCCTTGCGGCGCTCTTCGAGGATCATCTCGTCGCGCGCGGTCGCAATACGGCGGATCTGGGTCATCGTGCCACCGGTACCGGCCGGGATAAGGCGGCCAACGATGACGTTTTCCTTCAGACCCTGCAGGCCGTCGGTCTTGCCGGCGATCGCAGCTTCCGTCAGCACCTTGGTCGTTTCCTGGAAGGAAGCGGCCGAGATGAAGGACGGCGTCTGCAGCGATGCCTTGGTGATGCCGAGCAGGACCGGATCGCCGTAAGCCGGCTTCTTGCCCTGTTCGATCAGCTGATCGTTGACATCTTCCAGTTCGATGCGGTCGACGCTGTCGCCAACGATATAGGTTGAGTCACCAGCGTCGGTCACTTCCACCTTCTGCAGCATCTGGCGAACGATCACCTCGATGTGCTTGTCGTTGATCACAACGCCCTGCAGGCGGTAGACTTCCTGGATTTCGTTGACCAGGTAGGAAGCGAGTGCCTCCACGCCCTTGATCGCCAGGATGTCGTGCGGTGCCGGGTTGCCGTCGAGGATGTAGTCACCCTTTTCGATATAGTCGCCATCCTGAAGATGGAAGGGCTTGCCCTTCGGGATCAGGTATTCGACTGGCTCCACACCGTCTTCCGCAGGCTCGATCAGCACGCGGCGCTTGTTCTTGTAGTCGCGGCCGAAGCGGATCGTACCATCGATTTCGGCGATGATCGCGTGATCCTTCGGACGGCGCGCTTCGAAGAGTTCGGCAACGCGCGGCAGACCACCGGTGATGTCCTTCGTCTTGGCGCTTTCCAGCGGCGAACGTGCAAGCACGTCACCCTGGGAGACCTTGGTACCCGGCTCGACCGACAGAATGGCGTCGACCGAAAGCATGAAGCGGGCGTCGCCACCACGCGACAGCTTCATCACTGCGCCGTTCTTGTCCTTGATGACGATTGCCGGCTTCAGGTCGATACCGCGTGGCGTCGAACGCCAATCGATAACCTGACGCTTGGTGATGCCGGTTGCTTCGTCGGTCGCTTCCAGAACGGAGATACCGTCGACGATATCTTCGAAATGAACTGTGCCTTCGACTTCCGTCATCATCGGGCGTGTGTAGGGGTCCCACTCGGCCAGACGCTGGCCGCGCTTCACCTTGTCACCGTCATCGACGAAGATCTTCGAACCGTAGGCGACGCGCTGCGAGGAGCGCTCGACACCACGTTCGTCGAGGATCTGGACCGCCATGTTACGGCCCATCGCGACGAGAACGTTGTCGGAATTGCGCAGCATGTTGCGGTTCTTGATCTGGATCGTACCTTCGTACGACGCTTCCAGGAACGAGCTATCGACAACCGTTGCCGTGCCACCAAGGTGGAACGTACGCATGGTCAGCTGAGTACCAGGTTCACCGATCGACTGAGCGGCGATAACGCCGACAGCCTCACCCATGTTGACAGGTGTTCCGCGTGCAAGGTCACGACCGTAGCAGACGCCGCAGACGCCGGTCTGGATTTCGCAGGTCAGAGCCGAACGAATACGGATCGACTGGATGCCAGCCTTTTCGATTTCAACGACATCGGCTTCAAGGATCATGCGACCAGCATCGACAATGCGATCACCGGTCAGCGGGTGATCGATATTGTCGAGAGCCGTACGACCGAGAACGCGGACACCGATGGAGGCAACGACCTGACCGGCATCGACGATGGCAGTCATGGTGAGGCCGGTTTCGGTACCGCAATCCACCGAGTTGACGATACAATCCTGCGCGACGTCAACGAGACGGCGTGTCAGGTAACCGGAGTTTGCGGTCTTCAAGGCGGTGTCTGCGAGACCCTTACGGGCACCGTGGGTCGAGTTGAAGTACTCGTTAACGGTCAGGCCTTCCTTGAAGTTCGAGATGATCGGCGTCTCGATGATTTCACCCGACGGCTTGGCCATCAGGCCGCGCATGCCGCCGAGCTGACGCATCTGGTTCGGTGAACCACGAGCACCCGAGTGCGACATCATGTAGATGGCGTTCATCGGCTTCTGACGGCCGTTATCGTCGAATTCGACAGCCTTAATGCGGGCCATCATGTCTTCGGCGACCTTGTCAGTTGCCTTGCCCCAGGCGTCGACAACCTTGTTGTACTTTTCGCCCTGAGTGATCAGGCCGTCATTGTACTGCTGTTCGTATTCCTTCACCAGGCTTTCGGTGTCACCGACGATCTTGGCCTTGGTATCGGGAATAACCATGTCGTCCTTGCCGAACGAAATGCCGGCGCGGCAGGCATGGGCGAAGCCGAGCTGCATGATGCGGTCGCAGAAAATGACCGTGTCCTTCTGGCCGCAATGGCGGTAGACCGTGTCGATCATCTTGGAGATGTTCTTCTTGGTCAGTTCCTGGTTGCAGACGTCGAACGGCACGTTGGCGTTCTTCGGCAGAAGTTCGCCGATGATCATACGGCCAGGCGTGGTTTCATAGATCTTCGAAACAGGCTTGCCGTCGGCATCGACAGTCTTGAAGCGGCCGCGGATCTTGGCATGCAACGTCACCGACTTGGTTTCAAGCGCGTGATGCAGTTCGCCGAGATCGGAGAAGGCCATGCCTTCGCCCGGCTCGTTCTGGTTCAGGATCGACAGATAGTAGAGGCCGAGAACCATGTCCTGCGACGGAACGATGATCGGCGCGCCGTTTGCCGGGTGCAGGATGTTGTTGGTCGACATCATCAGGACACGGGCTTCCAACTGCGCTTCGAGCGACAGCGGAACGTGAACGGCCATCTGGTCACCGTCGAAGTCGGCGTTGAACGCCGTGCAGACGAGCGGATGCAGCTGGATCGCCTTGCCTTCGACCAGGATCGGTTCGAAGGCCTGGATGCCCAGGCGGTGCAGGGTTGGTGCACGGTTGAGAAGCACGGGGTGCTCGCGGATGACCTCGTCGAGGATATCCCAGACTTCCGGCTTTTCCTTCTCAACCAGCTTCTTGGCCTGCTTGACGGTCGAGGAGTAACCCTTGGCGTCGAGGCGGGCGTAGATGAACGGCTTGAACAGTTCGAGCGCCATCTTCTTCGGCAGGCCGCACTGGTGCAGCTTCAGTTCCGGGCCGGTCACGATGACCGAACGGCCGGAATAATCGACGCGCTTGCCGAGCAAGTTCTGACGGAAGCGTCCCTGCTTGCCCTTGAGCATGTCGGACAGCGACTTCAGCGGACGCTTGTTGGCACCGGTGATGACGCGGCCACGGCGGCCGTTGTCGAACAGGGCGTCAACGGATTCCTGCAGCATGCGCTTTTCGTTGCGGATGATGATGCCAGGCGCACGAAGCTCGATCAGGCGCTTCAAACGGTTGTTGCGGTTGATGACGCGGCGATAGAGGTCGTTCAGATCGGACGTCGCGAAACGGCCGCCGTCCAGCGGAACCAGCGGACGCAGGTCCGGCGGGATCACCGGGACGACCTTCATGATCATCCATTCCGGGCGGTTGCCGGATTCCATGAAGTTCTCGACGATCTTCAGGCGCTTCATCAGCTTCTTCTGCTTCAGCTCGGACGTGGTGTCAGCCATTTCCGCGCGCAGATCGCCAGCGATCTTTTCGAGATTCATCGAAGCCAGCATCTCGTAGATGGCTTCAGCACCGATCATCGCGGTGAACTGATCTTCGCCGAACTCGTCGACGGCGATCATGTATTCTTCTTCCGAGAGAAGCTGACTTTCCTTGAGGGAGGTCAGGCCCGGTTCGGTGATGATGTAGTTTTCGAAATACAGGACGCGCTCGATATCCTTCAGCGTCATGTCGAGCAGCGTCGCGATGCGGCTCGGCAGGGACTTCAGGAACCAGATATGGGCGACCGGAGCTGCAAGCTCGATATGGCCCATGCGCTCACGGCGAACGCGCGACAACGTCACTTCGACGCCGCACTTTTCGCAGATGATGCCCTTGTACTTCATGCGCTTGTACTTGCCGCACAGGCACTCATAGTCCTTGATCGGGCCAAAGATACGCGCGCAGAAAAGGCCGTCGCGTTCAGGCTTGAACGTGCGGTAGTTGATGGTTTCCGGCTTCTTGATCTCACCGTAGGACCAGGAGAGAATCTTCTCCGGCGACGCAATCGAAATCCGGATGGAATCGAAGGTCTGCGCAGGCACCTGCGGATTGAAAAGGTTCATGACCTCTTGGTTCATGCCTATCTCCTTTATGGGCTATCGCCCTGAGCTTGGCAGAGAGCGCGGCAAATCCCGGGCGCCGGCTCCTGCTCGAAACGGATAAAACCGCATGAAATGCGGCCGCATTTCCTACCCCTGCCCCAATAACTTGAGACCCGGGTGGAAATGGTGCGCGCCGCTTGGGAAAGCGGCACGCACCCTGATGTCTTATTCGGCCGCGTCCGGCAATTGCTGGTTTGCCGCGTTGAGTTCGTCGAGCTTGGAATTCTCCAGTTCGACCGAGAGACCCAACGACCGCATTTCCTTGACGAGAACGTTGAAGCTCTCCGGAATACCAGCCTCGAAAGTATCGTCGCCTCGGACGATCGCTTCGTAGACCTTGGTACGGCCGGCCACGTCGTCGGACTTCACCGTCAGCATTTCCTGCAGGGTGTAGGCGGCGCCGTAGGCTTCCAGAGCCCAGACTTCCATTTCCCCGAAGCGCTGACCGCCGAACTGCGCCTTACCACCGAGCGGCTGCTGGGTGACGAGCGAGTAAGGACCGATCGAACGGGCGTGGATCTTGTCGTCCACAAGGTGGTTCAGCTTCAGCATGTAGATGTAGCCGACCGTCACCTGACGGTCGAACTGATCGCCGGTACGGCCATCATACAGCGTCGACTGACCCGAAACGTTCAGGCCTGCCTGTTCCAGCATCTCGTTAACGTCGGCTTCGACTGCACCGTCGAAGACCGGCGTTGCGATCGACACGCCGCGGCGGGTCTGCTCGGCCAGACGAACGATCGATTCATCGTCGTAGTCCTTGATCGGCTCGCCCTTCGGACCGGAGCCAATGACGCTGTCGATGGTATCGCGCAGCGGCTGAATTTCAGCGCCCGCCTTATAGGCATCAAGCATGGCACCGATCTTCTTGCCCATGCCGGCGCAGGCCCAACCCAGATGGGTTTCAAGGATCTGGCCAACGTTCATGCGCGAAGGCACGCCGAGCGGGTTCAACACGACGTCAACATGCGTACCGTCTTCCAGGAACGGCATGTCTTCGATCGGCACGATGCGGGAAACCACACCCTTGTTGCCGTGACGGCCGGCCATCTTGTCGCCTGGCTGGATCTTGCGCTTCACAGCAACAAAGACCTTGACCATCTTCATGACGCCCGGAGGCATTTCGTCGCCGCGCTGGACCTTTTCGACCTTGTCCATGAAGCGATGCTCGAGCAGCGACTTGGATTCGTCGTACTGGCCACGCAGAGCTTCAACTTCGCCCTGAGCCTTTTCGTCTTCCGTCGCAAACATCCACCACTGCGAGCGGGGATATTCGGAAATGACGGCATTCGAAAGTTCGGTGCCCTTCTTGAAGCCCTTCGGACCGGCAACGGCCACCTGACCGCGCCGCATGTCGAGGAGACGCGAATAGACGTTGCGATCGAGGATCGCCTGTTCGTCGTCGCGATCCTTGGCAAGACGCTCGATCTCTTCCCGCTCGATCGCCATCGCACGTTCGTCTTTTTCCACGCCGTGGCGGTTGAAGACGCGAACTTCGACGATGGTGCCGAAGGTGCCCGGAGGCATGCGCATGGAAGTGTCGCGGACGTCGGAAGCCTTTTCACCGAAGATGGCGCGCAGAAGCTTTTCTTCCGGCGTCATCGGGCTTTCGCCCTTCGGGGTGATCTTGCCGACCAGGATGTCGCCTGGCGTCACTTCGGCGCCGATGTAGACAATACCAGCTTCGTCGAGGTTCTTCAGCGCTTCTTCCGAAACGTTCGGAATATCGCGGGTGATTTCTTCCGGACCAAGCTTGGTGTCGCGCGCCATCACTTCGAATTCTTCGATGTGGATGGAGGTGAACACGTCATCGCGAACGATGCGCTCGGACAGAAGGATCGAGTCCTCGTAGTTGTAGCCGTTCCACGGCATGAACGCGACGAGCGCGTTGCGGCCGAGAGCCAGATCACCGAGATCGGTCGACGGACCGTCAGCAATGATGTCGCCCTTGTTCAGAATGTCACCGACGGTGACCAGCGGACGCTGGTTGACGCAAGTGTTCTGGTTGGAACGCTGGAACTTCTGCAAGCGGTAGATATCAACGCCGGACTTGCCGGCCTGGAGATCTTCCGTCGCACGGATAACGATACGGGTTGCGTCAACCTGGTCGACCACACCGCCACGGCGGGCAGCAATGGCAGCACCGGAGTCGCGGGCAACGATCGGCTCCATGCCGGTACCGACGAACGGAGCTTCCGCACGCAGCAGAGGCACGGCCTGACGCTGCATGTTGGAGCCCATGAGGGCGCGGTTGGCGTCGTCGTTTTCGAGGAACGGGATGAGCGCTGCCGCCACAGACACGAGCTGCTTGGGCGAAACGTCCATCAGGTTCACGATGTCTCGCGGTGCGAGCATAACGTCGCCGGCGTGACGGCAAACAACGAATTCTTCAACGAAGGACTGGTCTTCGTTGAGTTCGGAGTTGGCCTGGGCCACGTGATACTTGGCTTCTTCCATCGCCGACAGGTAGACGACATCCTTGGTCACCTTACCGTCGATGATCTTGCGGTAAGGGCTTTCGATGAAGCCGTACTTGTTGACGCGGGCAAAGGTTGCCAGCGAGTTGATCAGACCGATGTTCGGGCCTTCCGGCGTTTCAATCGGGCAGATACGGCCGTAGTGGGTCGGGTGAACGTCGCGGACTTCAAAGCCAGCGCGTTCGCGCGTCAGACCGCCCGGTCCAAGAGCCGAAAGACGGCGCTTGTGGGTGATTTCCGACAGCGGATTGACCTGGTCCATGAACTGCGACAGCTGCGAGGAGCCGAAGAATTCGCGAACAGCGGCAGCAGCCGGCTTGGCGTTGATCAGGTCCTGCGGCATGACGGTATCGATTTCGATCGACGACATGCGTTCCTTGATCGCACGCTCCATGCGCAGCAGACCGAGGCGATACTGATTTTCCATCAATTCGCCGACCGAACGCACACGGCGGTTGCCGAGGTTGTCGATGTCGTCGATTTCGCCCTTGCCGTCGCGCAGGTCAACGAGCATCCGGACAACAGCCAGGATGTCTTCCTTGCGCAAGATACGGACGGTATCGGCAGCATCCACGTCCAGACGCATGTTCATCTTGACGCGGCCAACGGCGGAGAGATCGTAACGCTCCGAATCGAAGAACAGCGTGTTAAACATGGCTTCAGCCGAATCCATGGTCGGCGGCTCGCCGGGACGCATGACGCGGTAGATGTCGAACAGGGCATCCTGACGGTTTTCGTTCTTGTCGACCGAAAGCGTGTTGCGGATGTAGGCACCGACATTGATATGGTCGATGTCGAGGATCGGGATTTCGTCGAAACCGGCCGTCAGAATGACGCCAAGCGTCTTCTCGTCGATTTCGTCGCCGGCTTCGAGGAAGATTTCACCCGTCGACGGATTGACCAGATCTTCGGCAAGGAAGTTGCCGTAAAGCTCGTCATCAGTAGCCTTGATGGCCTTCAGGCCCTTTTCCACAAGCGTCTTCAACAGGCGCGGCGTCAGCTTCTTGCCGGATTCAACGACCACTTCGCCGGTGTCGGCGTCGATCAGGTCGGAAAGCGCCTTCTGGCCCTTGAGAACCTCCGGCTGAAACGGAATCCGCCAACCCTTGCCGTCGCGGGCATAGAGCGACTTGGTATAGAAGGTCTCGAGGATCTCCTCGCCGTCCATGCCAAGCGCCATCAAAAGCGACGTGACGGGGATCTTGCGGCGGCGGTCGATACGCGCGTGCACAACGTCCTTGGCATCGAATTCGATGTCGAGCCAGGAGCCGCGATACGGGATGACGCGGGCAGCAAACAGAAGCTTGCCCGAGGAATGGCTCTTGCCCTTGTCATGGTCGAAGAACACGCCCGGCGAACGGTGCATCTGGGAGACGATGACGCGCTCGGTGCCGTTGACGATGAACGTACCGTTGTTGGTCATGAGCGGCATGTCGCCCATGTATACGTTCTGTTCCTTGATGTCCTTGACGGACTTGGCGCCCGTATCCTCGTCGATATCGAACACGATGAGGCGCAGCGTCACCTTCAGCGGCGCTGCGTAGGTCAGATCGCGCTGACGGCATTCCTCAACGTCGAACTTCGGCTGTTCGAACTCGTAGGACACGAATTCGAGCATCGAAGCGCCGGAGAAATCCGTGATCGGGAAAACCGACTTGAAAACGGACTGAAGCCCCTCGTCCGGACGACCGCCCTGCGGCTCGTCGACCATGAGGAACTGGTCGTAGGATGCCTTCTGAACCTCGATGAGGTTCGGCATTTCTGCGACTTCGGGAATTTTACCAAAAAACTTGCGTACGCGCCTACGACCATTGAAAGAAAGGGTCTGAGCCATCGTCGCTCCTTCAAATTTTGCATCCGGGCCTGCAACGGACGGGAACCGATGGCCAGTCGATCCCGTCAATCAATGGATTGTTCAATCTCGTCCAACCTCCAAAAACGCTCAGCGCGGATTGCTGTGCTGTTCTGGTTCGGGACTATCCTCTTGAAGAACCCATTACCCAAAAGCCGTTTTCAATAGGCTTTTGGGTAATATGTTCAGAAAGCGGTCAAAGAGAGGCGGCCATTTTCATGGCCACCTCCCCTTTAAAACAAGCAGAATTACTTGACGTCAACCTTGGCGCCAGCGTCTTCGAGCTTCTTCTTGAGATCAGCAGCTTCAGCCTTGGAAACGCCTTCCTTGACAGCCTTCGGAGCGGCTTCAACGAGGTCCTTGGCTTCCTTCAGGCCGAGGCCTGTGATCGCGCGGACTTCCTTGATGACGTTGATCTTGTTTGCGCCGGCATCAGCGAGGATGACGTCGAATTCAGTCTTTTCTTCTTCAACAACGGCAGCAGCAGCGCCGCCAGCAGCAGCAGCAGCTACCGGAGCAGCAGCGGAAACGCCCCACTTTTCTTCAAGAAGCTTCGACAGTTCTGCAGCTTCCAGAACGGTCAACGAGGACAGGTCTTCAACGATCTTAGAGAGATCAGCCATTTTTTAGTTCCTTTTATTCGGTTCGAACTTGGTTTGATATAACAACGAAAAACCGCCTTATGCGGCTTCTTCGTCCTTCTTGGCGTAGGCCGCGAACACGCGGGCAAGCTGGCTTGCCGGTGCTGCAACAACCGATGCGATGCGCGTTGCCGGGGTCTGAATCATACCCAGCAGCTTTGCACGCAGTTCGTCCAGCGACGGCAGGGTCGCAAGCGACTTGACTGCATCCGCGGAGAGCGTGGTTGCGCCCATGGCGCCACCCAGAACAACGATCTTGTCGTTGGTCTTGGCGAAGTCCATGAGAACCTTTGGAGCCGTGATCGGGTCGGCGCTGAATGCTACCAGCGTCTGGCCCTTGAAGAGATTGGACATCCCTTCGGCTTCCGTACCCTGAAGGGCGATCTTGGCCAGGCGGTTCTTCGCGACTTTGACGGTGCCGCCAGCAGCGCGCATCTTCGAACGGAAGTCGTTCATCTGTGCGACTGTGACACCAGCATAGTGGGCCACGACAACCGAACCAGCGCCCTTGAAGGACTCGTTCAGCTCCGTGACGAATTCGCGTTTTTCCGCTCTTTCCACTGCCTATCTCCAGTTGACTGGACCGTAAAACACAGTCCAGTCGGTTTGCCTTTGCCGCACGAGATCAAAGGTGATCTCAGGCGACGCTCGAGGATCCTGTCCCCTGCGCGTTCCCGTTCAACCGGGTCCGGCACAAGGCAAGCCGAGGTTCGAACCGAATTTCCACGCTTGCGCGCGTCAAATGAAATTCGGGACTCACCCATCTCATGCAGGCTGAAGTGATTAAGGGATAACCACCTGCAATCTCGGACAGGAGTTCCGGGTTTGATCCCGGAATTTCCGGCCTCGAAAGGCCGGAAATCTATGACCGGACAAAAGTCCGGATAAACGTGATTAAGCGCTAACCGTCGACGGATCGATCTTGACGCCCGGACCCATGGTCGAGGAAATCGCGACACGCTTGACGTAGTTGCCCTTGGCGCCAGCCGGCTTTGCCTTGATGACCGCATCAGCGAAAGCGCGGATGTTTTCTTCAAGAGCAACAGCATCGAACGATGCCTTGCCGATGCCAGCGTGAACGATACCGGCCTTTTCGACGCGGAACTCAACGGCGCCGCCCTTCGATGCCTTGACAGCACCGGCGACGTCCATGGTGACGGTTCCGACCTTCGGGTTCGGCATCATGCCACGTGGGCCGAGAACCTTGCCGAGACGGCCGACGAGCGGCATCATGTCCGGAGTGGCGATGCAACGATCGAAATCGATCTTGCCGCCCTGGACGATATCGACCAGGTCTTCCGCACCGACGATGTCTGCGCCGGCAGCCTTGGCTTCATCAGCCTTGGCGCCACGTGCGAACACGGCGACACGAACCGTACGGCCGGTGCCGTTCGGCAGGTTGACGACGCCACGGACCATCTGGTCGGCATGACGCGGATCAACGCCGAGGTTCATCGCAACTTCGATGGTTTCGTCGAACTTGGCGATCGCCCGTTCCTTGACCATCGAAATGGCTTCGCTCAGAGCAACGAGCTTCGTCGGATCAACACCTTCACGGGTCTTCTTTACGCGCTTTGCAATCTTTGTCATGGTCTCAACCTGCCACTTCCAGGCCCATGGAGCGGGCCGAGCCCTCAACCATTGCCATTGCGCCTTCGATATCAGCCGCGTTCAGATCCTTCATCTTGGCTTCAGCGATCTTGCGAACCTGATCCTTGGTGAGGGTACCGGCCTTGGCGCCCTTGCCAGGCGTCTTGGAACCAGCCGTCAGCTTGGCTTCCTTCTTCAGGAAGTAGCTGACTGGCGGCTGCTTCATGATGAAGGTGAAGGACTTGTCCTGGTAGTAGGTGATGACGACCGGGATCGGCATGCCCTTTTCCAGTTCCTGCGTGGCGGCATTGAACGCCTTGCAGAATTCCATGATGTTTACGCCACGCTGACCAAGCGCCGGGCCGATTGGCGGGGACGGGTTTGCCGATCCTGCCTTGACCTGAAGCTTGAGCTGGCCTGCAACTTTCTTAGCCATTTCTCTCTGCCTTTATGGTTTTCCCGGTATCCCTGCCCGCCATACGCGAACCGGACCCGGAAACGTTACGACCGGTTTCCCGGCTTCTCATGCCGCCCTTTCAACAGGACGGCGGCTGTGGTTGCGTGGTGCGGATTGACCGATCCGGCTAAGACCGGTTTCCTTCCACGCGGTTTGCGGGCTTGCCCGCATTTGCCGAATACATCGATCCGGCAAAACCAAAAGAAAGCTACGCAGCCGAACAAAATTCGGCGCTGCAGCCTTCAGAAATCAGACTTTCTCGACCTGAGCGTACTCAAGATCTACCGGCGTTGCGCGGCCGAAGATGGAGACTTCAACCTTGAGGCGCGAACGCTCTTCGTCAACGTCCTGCACGATGCCGTTGAACGAGGCAAACGGGCCATCGGATACGCGCACCTGCTCGCCAACCTCGAAGGAGATCGAAGGCTTCGGACGGTCAACACCGTCCTGAACCTGACCAAGAATGCGCTCGGCTTCAAAATCAGGGATCGGAACCGGCTTGTTGTTGGAACCGAGGAAACCCGTCACCTTGGGTGTATTCTTGATGAGGTGATAGGCCTCATCCGTCAGGTCGGCGCGCACCAGCACGTAACCCGGGAAAAACTTACGCTCGGCATCGACCTTGCGGCCACGGCGAACTTCAACGACCTTCTCGGTCGGAACGAGAATCTTTTCAAAAAGATGGCTCAGGCCCTTCTGCTTGGCCTTCTCCTCGATCGATTCAGCAACCTTCTTCTCGAAATTCGAGTAGGCGTGAACGATGTACCAACGCGCTGCCATATTCATCCCCAACCGTTCAAACGCCAGCATTCAGGACGAGGCCAATCAGCCAGCCCATCAGTTGGTCCGCAGCAAAAAAGAAGATAGCCGCAAAGAACACCATGACGAATACCATCAGCGTCGAGATCATCGTCTCGCGCCGTGAAGGCCATGTGACTTTCGCCGTCTCAGCACGAACCTGCTGCAGAAACGTAAATGGATTTGTTTTGGATGCCATTGAATGCTCACGCCTTAACGGCCCGTAAAGCTGACGATCAGCCCCACGCGCCGCGTGTCTGTTTGAACCCTACATAAAGACCGATTCTATAAATCACAAGAGGTCAACGGTCTTTTTGCGAAATTAGCCGGAAAAAGCAAGCCTTCTCCCTGTATAATGCGCCAACTCGCTGCGGCGCGGTATGCGCCGAATTGAATGGCAGGGGCAGTAAGGCTCGAACTTACGACCTGCGGTTTTGGAGACCGCCGCTCTACCAACTGAGCTATACCCCTAGACCAGCGGCGCAGAGTGCAAAAAGCAAAGCGCCACATGAAGTCAGCGGGTTATTATTCAGTTTGACCGGCATTGACAAGCGCCTTTGCGCGAAAAAAAAAGAAATCCGCATCCGGACTTCTTTTCCACGCCTGACATCCGCAGCTTACGCCTCGACATATTGACGCCAGTCGTGCTCCTCCCGGAACCCCAGCACTTCGCGGATCTTCCGGTTCGAAAGCAGCCCCTCGAACGCGCCGATCTCGCGCGTAAACGGCACATTGGGGAAATATTGGGCCGCCAGTTCCTTCGTTGGCGTATTGGCCGACACGGTATCGTTGGCTGCATTGAAGACCTGAAAGCCGAGCCCATCTTTTTCGATGCACAGCTTGACGATCTGCCCGAGATCACGGGCGTCAATATAGCTCCAGGCGATGCGCTTGCGGATTTCCGGATTGGCGAAATAGGCCGGGAACCGTTCGTATTCGTGCGGTTCAATGACATTGCCGATTCTGAGTGCGTAAATGTCGGCCCCGGAACGCTCGGCGAAGGCACGCGCCGTCTTCTCGTTCACCACCTTCGACAGCCCGTACGAATCCATCGGATTGACGTCATAGTCCTCGTCCAGCGGAAACTGATGAAAGTCGCGATGACCTTCGGCAAAGCAGACGCCATAGGTGGTTTCGCTGGAGGCGACGATGATCTTGGGGATGCCGAGCTTCACCGCCGCCTCGATGACATTGTAGGTGCCCATCGTATTGATGCGGAAGGTTTCGTTGTCCGGCTTGATCAGTATCCGTGGCACAGCGGCGAAATGAACCACCGCATCGAACGGCAGGGGTCCCTGCCCTTGTTCCAGATCCGGGAAATCCCGATGCATCGACATGACGTTGAACATCTGGCCGCTATCGGTGATATCTGCGATCAGATTGGTGACGCCAGGGCTTTCCAGCGGCGTCAAATCGACATTGTGCACCTCGTATCCAGCCTCGACGAGATAGGGGACAGCGTGCCGTCCCGCCTTGCCCGCACCACCGGTAAACAAAATCCGCTTGCTCATGACAATCCTCCGTTCCGCTGCCGCCTGCACAGGCGCCTGCATACTTCGCTACCGCCGGTATGCCCTGCCCGTTTAAGGGCTGCAACAGCATTCTCCACGCCAAGGGATGACGGAATGCATGCTGTGCCCTATCTCTCGGCGCATGAGCAAGTAGCCAGGATACCTCAAAACATGCCGATGCAAGCGGAAGACTTCGAAACGATCCTCTCGAATTACGAGATGGTCGCATTGATCGCCAACAGCGAAAGCGTCGATATCGACAAGATCGCACGCGCCCTGCCGGAAAAAACGCTCTATGTCTTCTTCACCGGTTGCGCCAAAGTGGTTACCCAGCCTTTCAGCAGGGATACCGTGCTCTGTCACCGTCTGGTCGCCGGCGGCACGAAGTTCCTGAAGTCGCAAAAGCATTTCGACAAGGCTTACAGCCTCTTCAACAACAGCCTGAAGGCCGAGATCGGCGTCATAGCAGAACGCAGCCTCGCACATGGCACTGCGGCCTTGCCAGCGCCTCGCACCAGCGAACTGGTGCCGTATACGCTCGACTTCGACTACACCTTCGGACCGCTCTATCCGGCAGACCGCAGCCCGACGACCGGATTTGCGCTTGCCATGTGGCTCATCGAAAGGGCGCCAGGCGCAAATGTATGCCTGTGCGGGTTTACTGGCGTCGCCGGCCTGCAGTTCAACATGTACACCGGGCACGACTGGACTTTTGAGCAGATCATGCTGCAGCTTTTCGTCAAGAAGGGGCTTATCAGGCGCTTCGAGGATAGCCTCAACGAGCCAGCCGGCACGTTCGCACATATCCACGAGCGGTTTCCGGAATTCAGCGAAGCGACGATCGCGCTTGTCGCCACCAATGTTCTAGCCAACCGTTATACCGGCATGGAGCGGCAGGTCGCCAAGCTCTGGTCGAAAACCAAGATCGAGCGCCGCATCCGCGGCTTCTTCAAGCGCTTCAAGCGCTTTGGCCACTGAGACCTGCGCAACGCGCGCAGGTCTCCCTTTCAGGTTCTCGTGGCGCCTTAGCGCTGAGCGACGGAGAGAACGCGCTCGCGCGCTGCAAACCACTCCTCGGCATAATCGTCATTCTTGTATTCTTCGAAATACGGCCCGCCATCGGTAAAATGCACGAGATCGGCCTTTTCGTTGTAGTCATATTCGTTGACCAGCCAGTTCCATGTCTGCGGCAGTGCACCGATCAAATCCTCGGATTCGAGCCACTTGAACTGATGCAATTGCAAGCCGGTCGCTTCGTTGACATAGTCCTTGGTCAATGCACGACATTTGGAATTGTTGAAGAGGATTACGCTCGACCAATTCTTCTTTTCGTATTTTGTCTGCGTCTGGCCTAAGAATTTCGTTTCAACCTTGGGCGTATAGTCGTGTTTGACGCACATGGCGGCATAGCGGTCATCGCGCAGCGCCCATAGTTTGGCGATATCGGTTCGCATCAGCATGTCGCAATCGGCAAACAGGCTCCAACCTTCGTAGTCGCTGAGATAGGGCACCAGAAAACGCGAGAAGGAAAATTCCGTCGATTGCAGCTGATTGCGTTCGCGGGTGAAGATGCCGCCGAGATTGTTGAGCGAGATCGGCAGGAACCCGACCGGGATCGAACTCTTCTCCAATATACTCTGGCAAAAGACGTGGTAGGCAACAACTTCCTTGCTGTCGAAACCGATGAAAACGCGTGCACTGTCCGCCATTTTTTCTCCTGTCGAAATATGTCGGCAGCCGCATCTCAACCATGCGGCTCTATACTCCTGGTTAGCCGCCCCGCCGGCGGGATCTCCGCACGCGAGGTCAACACAGCAGGGATTTATTAGAATCATCAGATTATTCAAGCGTATGACGGTCAAGATTTATCGCGCAGGAGATGAACGCTCGATGAAGGCGAAATTTTTTGATGTACCTGTATCTGGGAAGTAGCGCCCCGCCGGGCCATACGGTTATCACCAGACAACAAAAAACCCCGCTGTTGCCAGCGGGGCTTTTTTCAGTTCGTTCTATCGCGATTACTCGACGATCGAGGCGACGATGCCGGCGCCGACGGTGCGGCCGCCTTCGCGGATAGCGAAGCGCAGCTTTTCTTCCATCGCGATCGGAACGATCAGCTCGACGGAAACCGTGACGTTGTCGCCAGGCATAACCATTTCCGTGCCTTCAGGAAGCGACACGATGCCGGTCACGTC
>NZ_JAFCXE010000046.1:0-18456 GCF_049897905.1 Pararhizobium sp. PWRC1-1
CTGACAGACGACGGCATGGACGAATTGGAGCAGATGCTCAAAGACGCCCGCCGCTCACCCCAAGAATGGAACAACTTCCTCGACAGCTTTGTTGACGACGAGCTCCTCGTCGCTCGCATCAAAGCGAAATCTACGCGGTAGCAATCGGGCGGTTACAGTCAACGTGAAGGGCACGGGGCAGTTTGTCCTTGGAAGAAACGTACTCCAGATGGACTGTGGCGCAGCTTGTGAAGCCATCGACATGCAGCAGCGGCGTCATCCAAAACGTTAGCCCCAGAGATCAGATCAGCCTCCGAGGAAAACACCGCCGGGTTGCGGCTGACGCCGCCAAATCTGGGTACGGATATCATCGCTGTCGGAACCACCGTCGCGACAAACGCGTTCAATCGATGCCATAGCCCTACGTCGCATACCAAGCACAAGCGTGTCCGGCTGAAACCCTTGATTCAACCATCATTCCAAACAGTCCACCGCATGGGGTCGCCGACATTCCGCGGAACGCCCCCGTACCCTACCCTTTGAAGCGTGTTGTTGCCGCTTACCAGAACGAATTCCACACCCAATGCCTGCAGCCTTTCTTTGAGGGTCTGAATTTGACCCGGCTCCATGACGTTTTTGTTCGAGTCATTATGCACGGCAAAACCCGCGAAGTCGGGCCTCAACAATGTTGCGATTTGGACAAGGTCGTCGATCTGACGTTGATCTATGCCGGCGAAACTACGTTTGACCTCATAGAGATGAACCTTACCATCCACGCATGCCAGAACATCAAGATCCGTGCCTTTCGGAAAATTAGCCTTGTCCCTGATATCCAGAGTCGGCGTCAGCATGAACGAGTGGTTCGCACTTTCTAATAACAGGGCCACACACCAAATGACCGCATCCTGGGCGGACGCCGGGCCGAATGCCGCACTGACAAACGAATTTAGCCTGAAATGCGTATCCTCGTCGCCTCCAACCGGCGCGTCCTCGACGGCAGCGCAGATCACGCATTCGAAGTTGTTCGCCATTTGCTCCAGCCCGACCCAATTGGGATGCCGACAACGGCGACATTTCCATCCGTATCCCTGCAATAGAAAGCTTTGGTTTCTGAGGAACTTCAGGCAATCGTCGAGACCTTCTCGTTCCTCCGATTTCTTGACGGTTTGACTGAGTATCTGTCTGAGCACCTTGTAGCTAAGGTATTCGCTAGCCTTCGTATCTTTTTGGACCCACCGGGCGGCTAGCTCCAGAACTCGCTTTGCTGCGCGGTTGAAGTCTTCATCATTCGGCGCCTTGTCCTTGAACCGTCGAGCCAATTCTGCCGTCAGGTCTTTGGTACGACGGGTATCCTGACTGGTGTCCGTCGGCGCGAGCCGCGATATCACATTCAGAATATATCGGTTCGTTAGGAAGACTGCCGCCTCGTTAAGATTGTGGAAGAACTTTAGGACGCCAAGAAGGTCGCGTCCCTTGCCAGACACGCTGATATCGCTGATGCGGTAAGCCGGCCCCCCCGCCTGGTGCTGATTTTGCTCGGCCACACTATTCGGGTGATGGTAGAACAGTGCCTGTCGGAATGCGTTGATATCTTGAGGAATTCGCAAGGTCGGCCTATTCCATTGCATGTCCTCCCAGACCGAGAGGCTCCCCCGTTCAGTAGGTCGAGTCGGTGGCTGAAGCCCAAGCGTCTTCGCTCCGTAATTCTCCATCCTCACGCCTCTATGAAGAGCGAGCCTGCGCGGAAAGATCCAGCGATGCTCAACATTGGAATAGCGGCTGTGGTCCTCAGCTCGCTGCATATCGATGTCGCAAAGCCACGAGCCCACTGTTGTTGGGCCAAGTGGAAAATCCTCCGTGTGCCATGGCCGAACGCAGGGCAGGTCAATTTCGTTGCGATCTATCTTCACGGACTGACTGTTTCTAGGCCCCCCCCATAACCATGCCGGCCACGAGATCATGCTGTGTTGGTATTCCTTTCTTGGATCATTATCGGCGAACGGTTCGAAGCTCGACCCTTTGAGCCTCGCGAATGACGACATAGTCCCAGGACTGGCACCAACTCGATTCGAAACGGCCTCTAACATATCGACCGGCAGCGAGGCGGATATGATTTTCACATTCGCCGCCCCGTTGCCGCCTAATCGACGACTATTCCGGACGCCGCCACATAGGTACTTGATCCAGGCAGGCAACGAACCTTGGACGCGTGGCAAGCCGAACCGAAATATCTGACTGCTTCGAAAAACGTCCAGGGCTTTGTAGTGGTGGATGGCGTTCCAGAAGAGCAGTCGATCGACCTGTTCATCCCCTATGACGAGCGTCAATCGGTCCTCCCAGCTTGCCGCGTGGCTGAGACCGTTGAGATATGGACAGAACATATCGGACATCTGGCTTGGCAAAAGCAGTGCCCCGTCCTTTGAAAGACGCTCCTCCAAATCGGAAATATCACTGACATAGGAGATGACATCGTCGCCGCGAAAACGAGGGGCCTGCTCCTCCTTGCCGGCCCCCCTGTAGCTCAACCTTCGCGCATTCAATCCAAGGTTCACGTGGATCGAGGCGTCGCTCAAAAAGCCGAAACTGTCGGCGAGATCGCGAGCAACATCGCTGCCCGCCTCTCTGTCTAGCACCTCGTTTATCTTTCCCCTTCGCACTTCCTGATGGCGGGCTAGGCGGGGCAACACCGACGTCACTTTCAGTGCGCTATGGAGAAGTTCCTGACGTGGACGTAGGGCGTAATCGTCTTCCCAGTCGTCGAGTGTCTTGTGAACATCGATCGTCGCCGGCGCGAGGCAAAACGCGATCTGCTCACGGAGCGTATCGTCGAGCGGCACGTAACTATAAATGACGTCCGCGTCCCAGAGGTCCAGAAACGCCCAGTCTGTGGTCGCGATTGAACTACCGTCGGTGATGATGATCGGCGTCCGCCGCCCTCCCCACCGCGACATGGATTCAGCGAAGAGGACGTCTAGGAGAGTGTGGCTCGGATCCAGTGGAACCAGATAGGCAACGCGCAGCGGCCTGGGCGTTATGTTGGCGCGGCGAGTCTTGTCGGTGGTCCACATAGAAGGCTATCCAATGGCGGTGTCCGGACACGTTTTTCAGTTGAAGGGCAGCACTAAAGTCCAAAACCCCGGACGTGCCGCGAGCCTGAGACATTTGCATGAGGCATATCATGCAAAGCCGTCATCCATAGCGTGAGCAGCCGGAAGACCGTCTGTTTGCACAACAGGCTCATACCGCCCGATTCACTGGCCGGTTCTCGAGACGCCGAAAACAAGATAGTTGAGACTCAACGGCTCGTCCTTGTCGCCTTTGGGCAGCACCGCACCAGACCCCGTATGCCAGAAGAATTCGTCCCAGTTCCAATCTGTCTCGTCGGTTTGAACGACGACATAGGAGCCGAGACGAAGTTTGGCAGTCGTCCGGCTATCAGAGAAATCCAGGCCGAGAGCGAACTTGAAGACTTCTCTGTTCTTATTACGATTAAGAACGGAGGTCACGACGCCCTCGGCAAGCTTTACGAACGGCTTGAGCACGGGCTGTGCAGTCGTCAACAGGGAAAGGCCGTCCCTGAAGGTCGAATTTCCCAAGGCATCGAGCATCAGGTCGTCGGTATCGCTCTTGACGTTCACGGTTCTGCCTTCGAACGATAGCCCGTCCTTGCCCACGTTGACGCCGACAAATATGGGATGCCCGATATGCGCGGCGAAGCTCTTGTCGTTGGCTGCCACTGTCAGCGCGAACCTCATCGCCTCCGCCTCCTTCTGCGTCTGGTTCTTGCCGCTGAACTCGCAAAGGATCCGGTGTTTTCCCATCCCAGGGTAATTCTGAACATGGAACACGTCGAGGCTGATCTTTAATGGCTGATCCTTGAGTGCATCATCCGCTTTCATTCCAATCGCATTGACAATATCGCATGCCGCCGTATTTCCCACGGCCGGAATAAAACCGATCTTTGCGCCGGTGTAGCCCCATTCATCATTGATGAACGGGACCGACAACCGCTGAGCCTTCCCACCCAAGGCGTGGAAGCGCTTTGCAGCATCGACGTCGCCAATGAGTTCGAGATATTCCGCTATCTCGTTGGGCCGGCAGGATCCGAGAACCTTGTTATTCTGCGTCGTCATCTTCCGTCCCTATTGTTGGATTCGTGTGCGCGGCCTAATTGTCGCTTTTATCGCGGCACTCACCGACGCATAGATGTCCTCACGTACGGTGGTTGCTACCTCGAGCGTAATGGCGAGCGCATACGGCACCAAGGATTCGCGGAAGTTGGCGCTCAACGCCCTTGCCTGAACGCCGACGAAGAGACCCGCGGAATCGGTGAACGCCGTACTGTTTTCGCCTTCGAGCACAAAATGCGCGACAGTCCCGCGTCGCACGTCGTCCGGATGAGGTTGAATCACCTTTTTCAACCCGCGCCAGAAATTTCGGCTTCCGTCACGATCGACGATGTCCAGCGCCGCACCACGGTAGGCGATCGAAGTCGGATGGAAAGGCGGCGACCACGTCAGCGTCATCACTATCCTTCGAAGTTCACGCGAGCCGATCATGCTGGCAGGAATCGGGATCCTGTACTCGTGAAGCTGCTCGTGCGAAATGGCGTCATCCGCAAGCAAAGTGATGCGGTTGGACTCCCCGGCGACGACGCGGGTGAAGTCAGGACGCCCAAACCCCAGAAATTTGGTGATGCTCCCTCGGCGGGCCCGCCATTGCTTGGCTGATGCAGGGGGATAGATGCGCTCCAGGATGTCTCCATGACCGCGCCACGCAGAACCATGGATCAGCAAAGCTCTCGTCGCCAAAGCCCTTCGCTCGAAAGAAGAAAGCTCAAGCCCCTCCCCAGCCAGCATCTCCTCCAAAGCATCGACGACCATAATTCCGGCGCGGGTGACCAACGCGGCCGCGTTGCTTGTGCCGGTCGTGCGCGACGTGCGGGACAGGCTGCCCGCAAAAGGGTCCGGTGCGGCCGCCTTCTGACCCAGCACGCCGGTATCGCTTGGCCAAAGCACATGGCCATCGCCGGTGTCCTCGGTGTTGGCAAGCTGCCGCCCACCGGCTTCAACCAGATCTGGCTTCAGGGATCGATTGATTCCGGGGCCAATCGCACTCCCCAAATTGGTGACGCCGAAAGAAGGGAAAGGATCCACATGCCCCGGAGGGCAGTCGCCAGCTTCATCGAGGTGCAGCGCTCCAACCGTAAGAACATTCATCGCCTCGGCAGGGCTGAGGAGGCCACGAATACCCTTCGTCGCCTCTACCGCAAGCATCGTCGCCGCCTGCCGTTCGACTGGATTTGCCGCGACGTATGCAGCCTCGTCCGCGAAACCGGTCGGAAACTCCCTCCCTATGTTGCCCGCGCTTACGACGAACAAGATCCCGTATTCCAAGCTCATCCAGTCAAGCAGTCTTGCCCAAACACTCGGCCGACGCACGAATGACCCTTCGGAGTCACAGACCGAGTGGTTGATCAAGACAACGTCCGGGCCTGTCGGCGGATTGCCGTTCAAACCCTGCTTCAACGCTTGAACCGCTCGGTAAATCAACCCGATCGGCAAATAATCGGTGTCGAGACGCTCGTCGGAAAATCCCTGAGGCGCAGCAAGGATCGGGACGGCCTTAAGCCGTCTGGTGATGGGCTCTTCACCGGCGGCCAGATCGCCGTGGATGATAAGCGACGCGATGGCCGTACCGTGGTAACGACGGTTCACAGGCACCATGGCGCCGGTGATATCGACCTCCTCGACATCTACTCGGCCAGCGAGCAGACGATGGTTTGCCATCGGGTATCCGTCAAGGATTGCCGCGACGGCTGGGCGAAGATCATCTGCTTCGAATCCTTCGGCCTCGACGATTGGCTCGCCCCCTTCGGGATTGGGATTCGAGCGAAAGAACGACTGTGGGCGGATCGACATGATCTGGTCGGCGTTCGCGACGACGCCTGAGCGTGACTGCACTCCGCCGGCTTCTTCAGGAGGCACTTCAACGAGCGCGACCTGATATCGGATTGGGTCGATCGTGACGAAGTCAACGATAGTGCCGCCAACCTCGTCAAGAACAGCTTGAAGGCCTTCATGGGCGGAAGCCCTAAGAAGCGAATCGCCGCGGAACCAGAGATCCACCTCCAGCCGCACTGCTGCTTCGGGATCTCGCTGGAGCTGTCGACCGATAAATGCCTGCGTTGCAGGATCGATACGATCGGTGGCGTTCCATGGTCTGATCGCAGACAGATACCCGAATACTTTCCACCAATCTTGCTCGCCTGGACCGGCCGAGAGTTTCGACGTGAACCTGTTCCACATCGCCAGCAACCGCTCGACGCCATTGATGGTCGGCATCGTCACATACATGAGAGACGATACGACCTCGTCTTCATCGCCATCGCCGGACGAGGCAACGACGTCGAGTTCAGCGTTCGCATAATCCTCCGTCAGCCACTCGAAGCCGATTTGTTGGACGGCCTCTACAAACTTTTCAACGGGACCGATCACCTCAAAAACGAGAGCCCGATCTGGTGACGCGAATGCGGGATTACTATTGACGCCGGCGGCAATCGACTGCCGGAGCATGTCAATGCCCGGCGCTAGCCGTCTGGCTTGGCTCTCAGATGAGAGTGCCCGTGGCGGGATGTATTTTCTCCGGCCTTTTATTCTTTTTTGAAGTTTCAGGAGGCGCTGGATTCGGACTATCGGACGGTTGGCTATCGGTCGCACTCCCTGCGTGCGATTTCTTCTTCTCAAGCTTAGCCAGCGCCGAATTGATCGCTTCTTCCGGCGAAACTTTTCCTCGGGACAAAACAACCTTACGTCGGATGTCCAAAGTAAAACCCTCGATATCCGAAAAGTTCATGCCAAGCAACGATTCAACAAACAAATTCTCGTTTACGTTGCATTTGCCATCAAAATCCTTGAGAAGGCGTCGGAACCACTCGGCGATCTCGGGCCTGCCAGGGAGCGGCACCTCAAGACGAAGTTCAAACCGACGCCAAACGGCACGATCCAATAATTCTGGATGATTCGTCGCGCAAACCACGACACAGTGGCTTGGGATCGAATCCATCTGCAGCAGCAGCGAGCTGACGACCCGCTTGATCTCGCCAGTTTCCTGCGTGTCGCCGCGCTCCTTGCCGACCGTGTCGAACTCATCAAAAAACACCAGGCATGGCTTCTGTGAGATGAAGTCCGTCAGCTTGCGCAAACGCGTTGCGGTTTCGCCAAGATAGCTCGCGATCAGCCCGTCATACCGGACCACCAAGAATGGAAGTTTAAGCTCGGAAGCAAGAACCTCGGCGAGACTCGTCTTGCCCGTGCCGGGAGGACCGACCAGCAAAACCTTGTGTCGAGGCTCCAGCCCATGGGAGCGCAGAAGCGTGAGATCAGAGTATTCAGCGACGAAGTCGCGGATATCGTCTCCGATTTCGCGAGGTAGCACGAGATCTTTTAGACGCCGACGCGGCGTTAACTCAACAAGCGAGCCTTCGACGGATGCTGGGATGACACTTCGAGCACGGGCACCCGCCTGCGGCATGCGCGAACCTCCGGATGTTTTTTCGAGCCGTTCGGCATATCCAAGCAATTGCTGCGAGCGCGCCTCGGCTGCGAGCGCTTGCAGAGCGGCACGCGCGGGTCCCGTGTCAAGGACATGGTCTTCCTTTTTTCGCGCCGTTTCAGTGCGTGGCATGTTCTCTGTAGTCCTTCTTGAAACCTGCTTCGAGATCATAGGCAAACCCGCGAGTTAATATAGAGTTTCAATTTATTAAATTCTCAAAAGCAAGTGACTGAACTCAATCTGCCACAGTTCAGCCCGTCCAGCGCCACAAGGCCCCAAGCTCAGCCCCAACTCCCAGGCGTGACTACCTGAGGAAAATTTTATCAATTCTCCTTGCCGAAGCGTGATTTTCCAATCCTCTTTAGCACACGGTTCATGCCCGCCCCCAAGGTTTGAAGGAGTAAATACGACGATAGATCGAGCCTATCGAGTCGGATTTCAATTATCCTGTTGCCTTCGGAGGATTAGGTCAATCGCCGATAAACGCTCCTTTCAATTTCGGGCATGACGCCAAGCCGTCGTAATCTGGCGGAAATCACACTTTGACGGATCGTCGGCGACGTCTTTAACGAAAGCAGCGAAGCGATCTACTCCGGCCCAAGCTTCTATCCTTCCACATACGCAAGTCGAGATTGCGGACGCGAGGCGCCGAGCAAACCGTCCTGGAGATTTCGATGAGGGGAAATTATGCGTGAGACAGATCACCTCCCCCAGCTTCGCCATCGCCGCTAAGAGCCTGACCGCCTTTCGGCTCAGGAGTCGGTGAGCGCCTCCATGATCTCGTTTGCTAGAATCGGCACAGCGCCAGACGCTTTTGACATTCGACAACTGGGGCACAAACGCTGCTTGAGCCTTCCAGTGGCCGCAGGCAGGACATTGATGTTGGTTCGATCACGGATTCGGTTGGCTCGAATACGCGGGAGGCGATCGGAGCTTCGAGGCAGGCGGACCGACACTCAGCAAAGCAGCTCGGAGATCTCAGAGGCCGGGTGCTACGGCGCCACGCGCACGGTAGCCAGATGGTGGCGAAGAATTTGATCGCTGGGCCTGCGTGAGTGCGATGAGCCGATCATGGTCGGATCCGCGAGTGTAGGAAGGCGCAACATATCGACGCGTGAAGCCCGTCCTCGGTCGCAAAGATCACCCGGAGGCATCGTCCAACGGAAGAGTGAACACGAACATTGCGCCGTTCAGGTCCGCCTTTTCCGCCCATCCGGACAGACCGGGACCGATTATCCGGAAAGAGGCAAAGAAGCTGCAAAGGCCCCTTCCAGAAGAGAAAATGATGGTGCTGCCGCGCTACACCGAGGTAGGCGGTCTTGGTGGACATCCGAATAAAGCGACGGATTTATTCGCTGGAATTTAATTTTGCCAGAGCTCGTATTTGTCGGATGAGTTGGTAGTGACGGTGCCATGGCCACGAACGGATTCAAGACGGGAGCTCGCCGCGGTACTTGATTATCGGCACCATGCACCATGAGACCGACCATCAGCCGGAGCGTATCGACAATGAAGTGGTGCTTGTCTTCTTTCCCGTGTCTAAAGGCTCAGATGCCTTCGCTTCGGTCGTTCTGACACTTTGGAAATCGATGGCACCAGCCGTTGGAGAGGCCCCTGCCCTTGCAGCCCTCGTACTCCCATGACGGGGTTGATCCCTGACCATGGACCCATCGCCCGCGATATGCGCTGAGGCCTAAAGCGCGGCTTTTGACCAAATAAAGAAAACCCGCCGAATTGCTCCACCGTTCTGTTTTCTGCGACAGAACGGCGCAACCGCGCTGGTGGCGCTTAAACATATATTGTAGATATATCTTTTAATTGCTACTGAAGGCGAAATACTGACACACCAGCAGAATGGAAAGATCATGTCGGCAATCCTGAGTGAACAAACAAAATCGATCGTCAGAGCCACGGTTCCAGCGCTCGCCGCGCATGGCACCGACATCACCGCGGTGATGTACGATCGCCTGTTCCAAAAGGATGAGGTGAAGAGCCTTTTTAATCAATCGAACCAAGGAGAAAACGGGCGTCAGACGAAGGCGCTTGCACACGCAATCCTCGTCTACGCCCAGAACATTGACAATCCTGGTGTTCTCGCTGGCGCCGTGGAGCGGATCGCGCAGAAGCATGTAGGTCTTCACATCCAGCCGCACCACTACCCACATGTCGCGACTGCGCTTCTGGCCGCCATCAAAGAAGTGCTTGGCGACGTGGCGACGGACGAGATTCTGAACGCGTGGGGCGAAGCATTCTGGTTCCTCGCCGGCATTCTCATTGGACGTGAGGAGCAGGTATACAAGGAACTGAATTCAGCAGAGGGTGGCTGGAACGGCTGGCGTCGGTTCCGCGTTGCGGAAAAGCGGAAGGAGAGCGATATAATCATGTCGTTCGTTCTTGAGCCTGACGACGGTGGCAGCGTCGTTCTTCACCGACCTGGTCAGTATTTGACGTTCAAGGTTGCAATTCCAGGCAGCGACGAGCACCGCCGTAACTACAGCATCTCGTCGGCGCCGAACGGCAAGACCTATCGCATCTCGGTCAAGCGGGAGCCGCTGGGCCTGATATCGAACCACCTGCACGACGCGGTTTGCGAAGGGGATGTCCTTGATGTGGCGCCGCCGACGGGTGACTTCTTCCTCAAGGAAGGAACTCAAAGACCAGTAATCCTTTTGAGCGGAGGCGTTGGGTTAACCCCGATGATCAGCATGCTTGAGGCGATCGCGTCCACTAAAGACGCGGCGACGGTCCACTATGTGCATGGAACGCTAGACGGTAGGGTCCACGCTATGGGCGAGCACGTCCGAAAACTGACGTCTCGGAAAAGCGGACTGAACTCCGCGATATTCTACCAAGCGCCGCATGAGACGGACGAAAAGGGCATCCATTATGACCACGAAGGATATGTCACCGTCGACTGGCTGGCGGAAAACACGCCGCTAACCGAAGCCGACGTTTATCTTTGTGGTCCGAAACCCTTCCTGGCGATGTTCGTGAAAGGCCTCGCCACAGCGGGCGTCTCAAGTGAGCGCCTTCATTACGAATTTTTCGGACCCGCAGACGATTTAGCGGCATAATGAGCCCGCCCGGTCAGAGCTCGCTCTCTGATCGGGAATTTTTTGAAGTTATCGAGGACAATCATGCGGCTAACCGTTTATTCCGATTACGCTCTGCGGCTAATGATGTACCTCGGCTTGCGCGAAAATGGTCTCTCTACGATCGACGACGTCGCCAATGCGTACGGGATTTCAAAGGCCCACCTGATGAAGATCACACATGAACTGGGCAAGAAAGGCCTGATTGAAACGGTTCGTGGCCGGCAAGGTGGCATGCGGCTTGGACGGGAGACCAAGAGCATTCGCGTCGGCGAGATCGTCAGGGCATGCGAACCCGATTTCGCGCTCGTACCCTGCATGGAGGCGGATGTCGGCATCGTATGTGCCGTTCAGCCTGCCTGCATTCTTAAGCGCGCGCTCGCCCAGGCCGGAAAGGCGTTCCTGGAAGTTCTCGACGGATATACGCTGCAGGATCTTGTCGCACCGCAAACTGCTCTAAGAGACCTGCTCCACCTTTCGCCCTCACCGGCGCCTATACTTTCCCGCACATAAGCTGAACGGCACGAAAATAATCAAGTGCCTCAGTTTTGTCCCGTCGCGATACCGCGCCTGGATGTACGCAGCGCATAATCAAACCCTGTTTCATTGCCCGTCCGGGAGCGCGTTGTAGACGGGCTGCGCGGTCCTCGACGTTCATTGGTTCGTTTTGGGGCCCGACAGGTAAAGCTGACACTTGAAGCCTTGGTGCCAAGATTTGGTTTCGCTCGAAGCCAACATAGGCTTTCTGGACGAGGCGAAATCGACCAGCGTCAGTTAGATATATAATGGCTTAAAAATCATCTCGGCACATCGCGAGGACTACTTCATGGAGCTTGCTCCAAGATCAGGAAATCACCTGCAACACCCGGTCCAGTCGATCCCTGTAGAGTGCGAGTGCAGGAACCAATGCAAAGACACATCCGACTACGACCATGAGCAAAGCGAGCGACACTTCGTGAACACCGATCGACGGTGTTAGTGCAATCCCCGTCTGAGCGCCTATATAGACACCTGCCAAGTGAGAGCCCGCGAGTCCTATGACAAGCCCGGCAGCAGCACCACTCACGACGATAGTCACGACATAGAGCCAGATGCAGGCGAACACGTACGTCCTTGGTGCTCCCAGCGCCCGAAGCACGGCGAAACGGCGTCGGTGAACGCGCAGTAGGACGACCACACAGGTGATTACGGCTGCGATAACCAAAGCCTGAGTGCCGCCTGCAAGTGCCGTCATCATAACCCGGATGTCGCCGAGCACCTGATAGAGCCCGACCAAAACTTCCGCCGGAAAGAAGGCTGTCGATTTCTCCGTGCGGAACAGATTCCGCAGACCGTATGCTCCGGCCAGGTTCTCAGGCTTTACGACCATCGCCGGGACCCCGGCGAGGTACGCATCGTCAAAGGGCGGTCCGAGGGCTGTTTCTGCTCCGGGCGGGTGTCCTGTGGGAAGATTGTGCAGCTTCCAGATCTGTTCTACCGGGATGATCACGGCGCGATCCCAGGGCGACCCCTGCGCGGAAAGGCGACCCACCACGGTAAAGGTGTTGGCGTGGACGAGACCGCCGATGGTTTCATCCGGACCGTGGCCGTGGCTCGTCCGAAAAGTGTCGCCGACTTTTAGCGGGGAAGCGTGGCCGACGACGGCTTCCTCCCAGGTTTCGAACCCCCGCCCCTCCGGAATCCGCCCGCTCGCCAGATGCAGGACCAAATCCCGCGTCGTCCCGACCACCGGATCACCGTCCACACTGTCGCCGAACGCGAGGGGCGCGGCGAAAGCCACCCGCTTCTCGGCCAGAACCTGCCGGACGACGTCAGCGCTCAGCAGTTCGACCGAACCTGGCCGAAGAAAGAGCGACTTCAACGTCACATCGGTGATGCTTCCTCGAGCGGCGACAATGAGATCGAACTTGTCGACAGCACGCGCGCTCGCCTGTTTCAGCGCGCGCTCCTGCGAAATGATCGCGACGCCAAGCGCCGTGGCGATCATCACGAGCATCACGAGTGTCAGATTCAAGCGTCGATCGGCGCGCAGGGTGGAGAATACCATTGGCAACGGGTTCATGAGGCTACTTCCTGCCGCGCGATTCTGCCGTGGTCGAGATAGATGGTCGTGGCTGCGCGGGCGACAAGCTCCGGATCGTGGCTGACAGCGATGACCGTCTTCCCCTTCGCCGCCTCCTCAATCAGAGCCTCGATGACGAAAGCACCATTCTTCGTATCGAGGCTGGCAGTGGGTTCGTCCGCCAAGATGATTGGCGGGTCAAAAAGCAAGGCCCTGGCAATCGCGACCCGTTGCTGCTCGCCGCGAGACATGCGCGAAACAGTCGTCCGATCCGACGGGATGCCGAACCGATGCATGAGCGATCCTGCATCAATTGCGGATTGCGCCGACTTGCCGAAGCTGAGCGGCAAGCGGATATTGTCGAGCGGCGACAGTTCGCCGATAAGGTTGAAATCCTGGAAGATCATTCCCACCGTCCGCCGCCGCCACGCGTCGCGGCGGCTTTCTCGCAATTCCGTGACCGTCTCGCCAAATGCCGAAACTGAACCGCTGTTGACGGGAGTGATCCCCGAAATCACGTTCAGGAGGGTGGATTTTCCTGAGCCGGAGGGGCCTGCCACCACGGTCAGTTCGCCGGGCCGGAATATAAGGTCGTCAATTGTCAGAATGGCGCGTTTGCTGCGCAAGCTGTCTGACACATCGACCAAGATCCGCTGAAGCGAAACCATGCTTTTAAAGCCGCTCGAAAACAGCGTCGGCAAGCCGTAGGAAGCTCACAAATCCCGTCTCGGGATCCTTCTCGAACCCGACCTCGAGCTTTCCCACGACCTTGATCGGAAAGTTAAATGGCGTGGCGTCCACGATCGACGAAGTCTTGATCATGACGATGTCCGTCGGCCAGTCGAGTGTGGAGTCACAGAACGGACAGACGGCCATCGGCATCTTGGTCAAGACGAAGAACGAGGCCTGGGCTTTAAGCGGCGGTGCCATGTAACCGACGATCTCGACTTCACTGCCTGCAAGAGCGGTGGTCTTGGCAGACGGATCGCTGCCCTTTTCATAGAGTTCGGTGAATGCCAGCGTGTCGGCCGCTGCCGCGGCAAGGCCTGTCGCAATCGAAATCGCAACGAACATCAAGAAAACACCCGTAATCAGTCGTCGCATGCGTCAACCTACGAAAACAGACAACCCGGCGTCTGGCCGGATTGCCTGATCCTGTTTGGAAATCTTAGTCTTCCTGACCGAGCCCGGAGGCGTTCGACAGGACGTGATAGACGTAATTTTCTTCCACCGTGCCCGAGAACAAGTGCGCCTGCGGACCCCACGCGTAGATCACAACGTCGTCCCCGGCATGAGTTTCCGATTCCATCGGCACAAGCGCCGGCTGCAGGAAGTCAGGAGACATCGTATCGACTGCGGTGAGGTCCGGTCGGACACCTGCGGGCTCCGCTACTGTCTTGTCCTTGCCCAAAGCCGGGAACAGCGATCCAGGACCGTTCGCATATCCAAGCGTCGTGTAGGGCTTGCCGTCGGCTGCCTTGGCCACGGTGCCATCGACATCTACGACGAGACCGAACAGCGGGTTACCGCGCTTCGGATAACCGTTGATGGTCATGGTATGACCATGATCGGCAGTGGCGACGATCAACGTATCCTCCCGCTTGGTCATTTCCAGCGCCTTCTTGATGGCCTGGTCAAAGGCAATGGCATCTTCCAGGGCGCGGGCAGCGTTGCCTGCGTGGTGGGCATGGTCGATCCGACCTCCCTCGACCATCAACACGAAGCCCTTTTCGCTTTGGGAAAGGCGCTCAATCGACTTTACCGTCATCTCGGCGAGCGACGGCTCGCCCTTGGTGTCCTTGGGACGGTCAAGCTCGTATTCCATGTGGCTGCGGTCGAACAGGCCGAGAAGCTTCGCACCTGACTTCAGATCGGCGGCATCGAAGCCGGCCTTATCGGTGACATAGAGGTGGTTGTTGCTCTTGGAAGTCCACTCGCCCGTCAGGTCGCGCTTGTCCGTACGGCTGCCTGTCTTGCCTTCGTCTTCGGCATCCGCTGTCTCCGCCGGAACAAAGTTGCTGCGGCCACCACCGAGGATAACCTCGAAACCGTCACCTGCCGTCGAGTTCACGAGCTGATCGGCGAGGTCCTTGCAGCCCTTGGCTAGCTCCTCGCCGACTTCCTTGTCGTTTTCCCAGTCGCGGTCAGGCGTGTGGCCGTAGGTCGCAGCGGGCGTCGCATGCGTGATGCGGGCGGTCGAGACCACGCCTGTGGCCAGGCCCGCTTCCTCGGCCATTTCAAAGATCGACTTGACTTCTTTGCCCTTCGAGCCTTCGCAATCGCCAACGACGGCATCCTGATTTAGACCGATGATGTCATTGCGGGTTTTGACGCCCGAGACCATCGCCGTGGCCGTCGGGGCCGAATCGGAGACCTGTCCGTCGTGACTGTAAGTCTTCGAGATTGCCGTATAAGGGAAAGTATCGATAGTCAGGATGTTCGATTCGCCGTCAACGCCGCGTTTCTGACCTTCCAGAATACGCGCAGCCGTGACGGTTGCGACACTCATTCCGTCGCCAACAAAGATGATGACGTTCTTCGCCTTGCCCGTGATCGGCTGGATGGCGAGTTTGGCGTCAAGCGCTGCCTTGGCTGCCGTGAAGTAGCTGTCGGCGGCCTGCGGAAGATCGGCCGCGTTGACATTCGCAACCATCAGCGCAGCACAGCATACGCTGGAAAAAAGTGTCCTGATCATCAGTGAACCCCCTCGAAGAAATTGAATACAGCCGGACTTGGGAAAGTCGCGTCGATTGGCAAACTATTGAGGGTTCATTTCAGGCATATGACGGTCACTCGTGAGAATGTCCGGCGTGATGGTGTTCAGTTGCGCCGACAGGCTCGACCTCGGGATGAACTACCAACTCGCCGCCCGGTTCGAAGGTCACAACAATTTCTATTTCCTCTCCGGCCACAAGCTCCTCCGAGAGGTTTTCCAGCTTGATTGCCAGCCCGCCTGGGTCAAGTTGGACTTCTCCGGCCGGGATATCGAGTGCACCTATCTCGGCCGTGGAAAGCTCGGTTTCCTTCATCACGATGCCGACGACCGCGGCACGCTGCGCCAAGTCGGCCCTGACGCCGACCAGCCTAACGGGCCTGCCCGCGTTTTCGATGTCCATGAAGACCAAGGTCGAGCCTCCTACTGCCGCGGCCCTGACCCACGGATGGACGACTCGAATGGTGCCGACGGCGGTAAGGTGTCCATGCTCCTCCGCCCTTCCATTCGAAACCGGGCTGAAAATGGCCGCGCAGGTCATCAATCCAAGTAAATGTCGAGTTAGCATTTCTGAACCATCCTTTGTCTCTCTCAGATAGCAATGGGGTTTGTCACTGCCATGACAGCGGGCTTGGCCTTCTACGTTCACTCTCCGCAATCCATCAAAACAAGCGGCAGGCTTTGGCGAGTGGAGATGCGAATTGCAGGCACTGCTCCAGTCGTAGTAACGCAGCAGTTGATTTTCCTCGTTAACGATCCACGTTGCTCGGACATCGGTGCTCGATGCAATGTTGTGTGCCCTCTTGTCCCCGATGACCCGACGACTATATATGTCGATAATGATAGAGATATTGAAACATGAATGAGAAAGAGGCCCTTTTAGCCTTCGCGGCGCTTTCCCAGCAAACGCGTCTGAATGTCCTGCGCGCGCTTGTAGTAGCTGGACCTGAAGGAATGGCGGCCGGAGAAATAGCAGACATGGCAAGTGTCTCCCCGTCCAACATCAGCTTTCATTTAAAGGAGCTTGAGCGCTCTGGCCTGATTGCGGTCCGCCGAAGCAGCCGGTCCATGTTCTATAGCGCCCGTTTTGACGCGCTGGGCTCGCTTGTTGAATTCCTTGTGAAGGACTGTTGCTCGGGACACCCTAACATCTGCGCTGCGTTCTCGAAGGCATCTATTTCGACCACGTAAACCACGCCATACCGATCCCAAACTATGTACGGAGCTTTTCTTGACCGAACTTCCCGCCGCCCATGTCGAACACCTCCTCCAGCCGGATGTCGACGCACTGAGACCGCCTTTCTCAACCCATAAGCCGCGGATTCTCATTCTGTATGGTTCCCTCAGGGAGGTCTCGTACAGCCGTCTGCTCGCGCAAGAGGCTGGTCGCCTTCTTGAGCACTTCGGATGCGAAGTCCGGATCTATAACCCGGAGGGGCTGCCTCTTCCCGATGCCGCCCCGGTCTCACATCCGAAAGTGCAGGAACTGCGATCATTGTCGGAGTGGTCCGAAGGCCAGGTCTGGGTCAGTCCCGAGCGGCACGGCGCGATGACCGGCATCATGAAAGCCCAGATCGATTGGATCCCGCTTGCCGTCGGATCGGTGCGCCCGACGCAGGGTAAGACGCTGGCGGTCATGGAGGTCTCCGGTGGATCGCAGTCCTTCAATGCCATCAACCAGCTCCGAATCCTCGGGCGCTGGATGCGGATGATCACCATCCCGAACCAGTCGTCCGTAGCGAAGGCCTTCCAGGAGTTCGACACCAACGGCCGTATGAAGCCGTCGCCCTATTACGACCGGGTGGTTGATGTCTGTGAGGAACTCGTCAAGTTCACGCTGCTGACCCGCGATGCCTCGGCATATCTGACCGACCGCTACAGCGAGCGCAAGGAAGAAGCCGAAAAGCTTGAGCAGCGGGTCAACCTCAAGTCAATTTAGGTTGCAAAATGGATGAGCCGAGTCTGCTACCAGCCGCCAAGTCTCGAGTCATTGATTGGGAGAGATGCCCATGCAGTCACTTGTCGATGTCGATGGCTAGGCCTGGGACCGAACCAGCGTCTCCTTCGAGAAGTTTTCCTCGAGGGCCCGAGTGCCGCGCTGGGTCACGCGGGCTGCGCTTTCCATCAACTGTGCGAACGCGCGCTCGCTGATCCGATCCGCGTTGTTGAGGATACGGATCATCGGATCATTGATCGCTTCTGGTACAGTCAGGTCGTTTTTCATCGCGCACCTCCGATCCCGGCAGCGTACTCGCAAATGATGACCGCCGTATTACAAATGGCCGCCTTTAGGGTTTGGAGGTGACGTAAGACTCTTATTTCGGGCTAAGCGTCTCCATCAGCCATGGCATATGCTCGCGTGCAGATCGGCCCGCCCCCAACAAGGTCGCAGAGGCCGCGCCTGTCCAGCTTCCGTATCCAGCAAGCCACAGCCGTGGCTGCTTCAGGGACCGGCCTCGATCAGCCTCCACCGTGCCGTCACCCTCAACGACGCCCAGGTCGCGAAGATGGTTGAGGGAGGGCCGAAATCCTGTACACCAGACAATGGCATCCGCTCTCGTGGAACTGCCATCCTTCCATATGACCGAGTCGACATCTACCCGCTCGAATGGTCGCACTGCTTTCAACGAACCTCGATCTCGGGCCGCCTTGACCGGTGGAACCATCACGATATCACCCAGACCGCCAACAGGACCGGCTCCCGCTTCTTTGCCGAGCACCCTCGCGGTCGCACGCTCGAACAGCACGCGCCCATCGACGTCATCGGGAAGAAATATCGGTGGGGCAGGCGTGACCCAAGTGACGTCCGCGACTTCAGAAAGTTCGGCCACGATCTGCGCGCCGGAGTTTCCACCCCCCACGACAATCACTGAGCGGCCTTCAAGGTTCTCAGGCGAGCGATAGTGCGCCGAATGCGTCTGGAGGCCCTCGAAGCTGTCGATGCCGGGATAGGTGGGGATAAACGGGTTCGACCAGGTCCCGGTGGCGCTGATCACTGATCGTCCCCGGTATATGCCCCGGTTCGTGACGACCTCAAGCGCTTCCGTCACCTCTTT
>NZ_JAFCXE010000047.1:0-17041 GCF_049897905.1 Pararhizobium sp. PWRC1-1
GACGCCGGAAGACGTGGCAGAGGCCGTCTGGCGTACTGTCACGGAACCGGAAGCGCCGATGAAAACTCCCGCCGGCGCCGATGCGCAAACCTGGTTCCGTGAGGCGGGCCACTCGGTGGTCTGAAAACGATCACCCGGAAATCAATGCTTAAGGATCCCGACCATGAACAATCTGATCGATCTCGCCAAACATATTCCTACGCCTGAAGCCACTCTCAGTGTGGCCTATACCCCAATCCGTTTGCCGATGCCCGGCCGCCAACCGCTGGAATTGCGTCTGACCGCACCCGCGACCGGCGGCAACCTTCCCATCCTGCTGCTGTCGCATGGGTTCGGCCCTTCCAACTATATCCCGTCAAAAGACGGTTATGCCCCGTTGGCCCAGTTCTGGGCGGAACGGGGCTTCGCGGTAATCCAGCCGACGCATGCGAGTTCGCGCGTCGGTGGCTTGGCCTCAGATGCACCCGGCGCACCGTTCTTCTGGCGCGAGCGCGCCGAGGAAATAAGGGCTATTCTCGACCAACTGCCGGAGGTGGAACGGCAGGCACCCTCCGTTGCTGGTCGGATGGATCATTCGCGCATTGGCGCCGCCGGTCATTCCTTCGGCGGGCACACCGTCGGGCTCCTGTTAGGCGCGCAGCTGAATGGCGAGGATTTCTCCGATCCTCGCATCTCGGCGGGTATCCTGCTGGCTGCGCCGGGACGCGGGGAAAAGGACATGACCGAGGAAAACGCTGCCCGTTTTCCATTCTTCGACGTTGATTTCTCGACGTTGGCGACACGCAGCCTTGTCGTCTGCGGTGATACGGACGATCCGCATTTCACAATCCGTGGCCCTGAATGGCATGCGGATGCGTTTTACGATGCGCCGGGCGCAGAAGCGCTATTGATGTTGCACGGCGTCGGACACGGACTTGGCGGGATCGCGGGCCTTGACGCAAAGGAGACCGAAACCGAGGCACCCGACGCGTTGGAAGCAACCAAACGTCTAACGCTCGCCTGGCTTCAGACAGCGCTGGGAGCGGATGGAGATGCGTGGCCAAGCGCATGCCTCGCGCTCGAGGGTAAAGCGGCCGCGCTTGCGAATGTGACGCAAAGCCAGCATTAAAGTTGGTGAAGTCAATGGCGGCCAGGTTGCGCCTCGCGACCCGGCCGTTGGTGGCTTCCTTAAGGAACGGGTTGATCCTCGCCAAAGTGCTGTCGAAGCGATCATCCGCTTCTGCATTGCGCATGAAATCGGCGCGTTCAATCAGATTTCTCGCAGCGTCGCGGTCCGCTGGAATAGCGGAACGACCTAATCGGTGAAAACATTGAGCGGCATAAGCGGTGATCGATCTTCTGGTCGGGCTGTGGTCGGTCGAGCTTAAAGTGCCCCGTCGCGCCTTTCCACTAACTTCCAAAAATTGCCTTATGCCCAGGCTCCGTAACCGCTTGATATCGCAATAATCTGACAGCTGGTCACAGGTTCGAACCCTATCAAGGCGATCGTTTCGGAGGCCCCATCGGCACTCTTCGCCTAACTTAGATGCGCCAGCAGTTGCTCATATGTGTTTCGTAAGTTATCGAAATTGCGATTGTCCAGTTGCAATTCCTTCACCCGACTGCGATCCGCTATGTGATTGTCGCGGGGCGCGTTCCTCCTCGTAGCGAGCGCAGCTTCGATCCATTCGGCAATTATGATGTTGTCTTGCATTTCTTTCCCTCACGTATTGTATAGTTGAGCGGAAAGAGTCCTACGAATAGCATCGATGATGAAGACCAAATGTTGGCAAGACATCATTCCACTTGGTGTATGAAATGGTGCTTTATCTGAAGCGGTCTGCAATTGATTGATAACGTTGCAATTGAACATGCTCGGGCCTTCGGCTTCATGACCGCTCTTTAACGAGGACTATTGCGTCAGCCGTAATTATGAACTGCGAAACGCGGCCGTTCTCAAGGGCCGCCGCTTGCTGCACCTTCGGGATGCGGATTGGGAATGAACCCGTCCAGCACTTTCGCAGGAGCACACCATGAAACTCTATCATCATCCGCTTTCGGGTCACGCGCACCGGGCTTGCCTGATGGTCTCGCTGCTTGGCTTGCCGCACGAACTGGTCGAGGTCGATCTCAAATCCGGCGCACACAAGAAGCCGGATTTCCTCAAGTTAAACCCGTTCGGCCAGGTGCCGGTGCTGGAAGACGATGGCGTTGTCGTTTCGGATAGCAACGCCATTCTCGTCTACCTCGCCAAGAAAGTTGGTCGCACGGATTGGCTCCCTGAAGACGCCGCGGGTGCCGCTGCCGTCCAGCGCTGGCTGTCGGTCGCCGCCGGCGAAGTCGCCTATGGTCCGGCCGCCGCGCGGCTGGTCACTGTTTTTGGCGCCAAGTTCAATCCTGAAGACGTCATCGGCCGCGCCCACATATTGCTGGGTCGGCTCGAAAGCCACCTCACTGATCGCAACTGGCTCGTCGGCAACGGTCCGACGATCGCGGATGTCGCGATCTACAGCTACGTTGCGCGGGCACCGGAGGGCAATGTCGATCTCTCCACCTATCCGGCGGTCGATGCATTTCTCCGTCGTATCGAAGCCCTGCCGGGATTTGTTCCCTTCGTCCAAACGCCCGCCGGCCTTGCCGCCTGACGTCCAGAGACGGGCGTGCGGTTGCGTGCGCCCGATCTTCTCGAGGGAGATGAGATATGAGCGAGACCCTGAAAACCATACCGATTTGGCACGAAGGCGAAACCTATCTTCAAGAAAAGGTCGGCGTCGTGGACCGCATGGCGGCGGTCGGCCAGCGTGTGATCCGCGACTTCATGCCCGATCAACACCGGGATTTCTATGCCCAACTGCCATACATCGTTCTGGGCAGTGTGGACGACAGAGGCGATGCCTGGGCCACTTTCGTCGAGGGTCGGTCCGGCTTCATGTCTTCTCCCTCACCAACCGCGCTTAACATCGCTGCAGAAAGCGATGCCAGCGACCCTGCAAACGAGGGCTTGGCCGACGGCCGGCCGATCGGTCTTCTTGGCATGGAGATGCACACAAGGCGCCGCAATCGCATGAACGGGGTCGTTTCCCGCTCACCGGAGGGCTTCCGAGTCGATGTCGACCAAAGCTTCGGAAACTGCCCGCGCTATATCCAGCTGCGTGACTTTGCGTTCGTTCGCAATCCGGGCCAGCCGTTTGCCGGGACCGTCGAAGACCTGTCCGCGCTCGACGATGCGGCACGTTCCATGATCGCGGCGGCAGATGCCTTCTTCGTGGCATCCTATGCCGATCGCCAGGACCGACGCCAGGTCGATGTGTCGCATCGCGGCGGCAAGGCGGGCTTCGTTCGCGTCGGCGAAGACGGGACGCTGACCATTCCCGACTTCGATGGCAACCTCTTCTTCAATACGCTCGGCAATATCGTGCTGAACGGTAAGGCCGGGCTTCTCTTTGTCGATTACACAAACGGCGACATGCTGCAGATGACCGGCGACGCCGAAGTCATCTTGGATTCGCCCGAGATCGCCGCCTTCCAGGGGGCCGAGCGAATATGGACCTTCAAGGCCCGGCGGATCGTCCGGCGGCGCAACGCGTTGGCATTGCGCTGGACCCTCCGGGAAGGCGGCTGGTCTCCAAACGCCTTGATGACAGGCGATTGGGCGCTGGCCGCCGACCGGCTGCAGGCCGCAACGCTCGCCACCCAGTGGCGCGCACTGTCGGTGACTGATATCGTCGACGAAAGCGCCTCGATCCGCTCTTTTCATTTGCTGCCCGGCGATGGCGCCGGCTTGCTGCCACACAATGCCGGACAACATCTGCCGATCCGCGTCAGGATTCCGGGCGCTGACAAGTCTGTCATCCGTACCTATACGCTGTCCGCCGCTCCGTCCGACGGCATCTATCGCATCAGCGTCAAGCGCGACGGTGCGGTGTCCCAATACCTCCACGATCATATCCGCGTTGGTGACACGATCGAAGCGCGGGCGCCGGCCGGCGATTTCACAATCGACGCGAACGTCACAAGGCCCGCAGTCCTGCTTGCCGGCGGCGTCGGCATCACGCCGCTGCTCGCCATGCTGCGCCATGTCATCTACGAAGGCCTCCGCAAGCAGCGCATCCGGCCGATCATCCTGTTCCACGCGGCTCGTTCGAAGAACGAGCGGCCGTTCGACCGGGAAATCGCCGAGCTCGTCAATGCAGGCCAGGGGGCCGTCAGGCTGATCCGGGTCCTCAGCGACGCCGCCGGGGCCGCAGAAGGCATCGACTACGATGCAATCGGTCGTATCGATATGGAACTCCTCTCCCGTCACCTGCCGTTCGGCGATTACGATTTCTACGTCTGCGGGCCGCCGCAGTTTACCCAGTCCCTTTACGACGGGCTGCGGGGCTACAATATTGCAGACAGTCGCATCCACGCGGAAGCCTTCGGCCCATCATCCCTGACGCGAACGCTCGACGCCGGCGTGACCGCGCCAGTACGCCAGCCGCCGTCGACAAAGCCTGTGTCAGTCGCCTTCATGGGATCACTGAAGGAGGCGCGCTGGACCCCTGAAGCCGGCACCCTGCTGGAACTGGCGGAGTCGCGGGGCCTGGAACCGGAGTTCAGTTGCCGCGAAGGCACATGCGGCACCTGCCGGACCAAGCTCACCAAGGGTGCGGTGACCTACATAAAGGAGCCGACGGCGGCGATCGCCGAAGGAGAAGTCCTGCTGTGCTGTGCGGTTCCGACTGAGCAGGACAATGGTCAGGAAAACCGGATCCAGCTCGAACTCTGATGCGCCTGATTGATGCATCTGACGCAAGAGTATCTTCCTCGTTTTCGACATTCACCATCAAGCCAAACCGGCGCATCTTCATCAGGACGAAAGGGACAGCCTTTCGCAATCACATCAAGGAGATAGACATGTCACGCATTCCAACGCCAGCCACGATCAACGATGCGCCGGAAGCATCCCGCCCCGTGCTCGAAGCGATCCAGAAGCAGATCGGCTCCGTCCCGAACATCTTTCGCCTGGTATCGAACAGCCCCGCTGCCTTGAACGGCCTGACGGCGCTGCAGGGCGCTCTCGGCAAGGGCAAGCTTGCACCCGCCACCCGCGAACGAATCGCGCTCACCATGGCCGAAGCCAATGGCTGCGACTACTGCCTGTCCGCACACAGCTATACGGGCACAAAATTCGCCAAGCTGGATGAAAACGAGATCGACGCCAACCGCCGCGGTACGTCGAACGATGCGAAGGCTGCTGCCGCCGTCGAATTCGCGCGGGCGCTTGTCGATGCTCGCGGTTCGGTTCCTCCCGGCGAAATCGAGAAGGTCCGCGCTGCCGGTTACAGCGATGCGGAAATTCTGGAAATCATCGCCCATGTCGCGCTGAACACATTCACCAACTACGTCAACGAAGCGCTTGGCACCGAGATCGATTTTCCCCGCATCGATCGCCTTGCCGCATGAGCAAATCACGAGTGGTCGCCAGCCTGCGGCCACTCTCCTTTCTTTTACCAACTCAAAAAAGGAAATGCAGATGTCCCGCCCACCGCTTCCGCCCTTCGATCAACAGAGTGCCCTCGAGAAGGTCCGCCTTGCCGAGGATGGCTGGAACAGCCGCGATGCCGCTAAGGTGGCGCAGGCCTATACGCTCGACACACGCTGGCGCAACCGCGCCGAATTCGTCACCAGCCGCGCCGAGGCTGAAGCCTTTCTGACGCGCAAATGGACCCGCGAACTGGACTACCGGCTGATCAAGGAGATCTGGGCCTTCCAGGGCAACCGCATCGCTGTTCGCTACGCCTATGAATACCACGACGACAGCGGGCAGTGGTTTCGTGCCTATGGCAATGAGAACTGGGAATTTGCCCAGGATGGTTTGATGCGCGCGCGCCACGCGAGCATCAACGAACAGCCGATCAAGGAATCCGACCGCAAATTCCATTGGCCACTCGGCCGCCGGCCGGACGACCATCCGGGCCTGAGCGACTTCGGCTTTTGAGGCCGAGCACACGACGCACTTTTTAGGACGAAATGACATGACTGGTTTCAAACTAGATGCGCGAGCACGATTGTCGATAGAACTCGCGCTTACCTCCAACAGCGGTGACGATCATTTGATGCGACGTCTCGAAAAAGGCGCAAGGACGTTGGGGATGACCGGTGCGGAAATCGACATGGCCCGCAGCGGTTCGAGCTTCGATTTCCAGTTATCCAAGGCGATAGCTCTGGCGCTCGCACCTCACAGCGAGCGCCGCGCTTGCGCCATGACAGCCGGCATCGAGGCTCAGGTCTGCGCAGAGATTGAAACTATCGCTGCGTCTTACGTGGATCCGGATTGAAGTCCGCATATATCTCGCCAGGCATTTTCTCTTCCTTGCAATCAATCTCGAATGGTCTTGCGGGACGTCTTTCGAGATTGGTACAACTTCATGCGCAATGGCGGGTTCATTTAGCACGAGCAAATTTGGGGGATTCAATGGATCGATGGCAGGCGATGAAAATCTTCGCAAGGGTTGCGGAGACCGAGAGCTTTGCGGAAACTGCGCGCCACATGCATATGAGCGCACCCGCGGTGACACGGGCCGTTGCAGCGCTTGAGGACGTTATCGGTGCCCGCCTGTTCGTTCGCACCACGCGATCCGTCAAGTTGACGGAGGCGGGGACACGATACTACGAGGATTGCCGCCGCATACTGGCCGACATCGCGGAGGCGGAAGCAGCGGCTGCGGGCTCCTATGCCAAGCCGACAGGTACACTGGCCATCACGGCATCGGCCTTGTTCGGGCAAATGTATGTGCTGCCTGTTGTTACCGAATTCCTGAACACCTATCCGAACATGCATGCCAGGACGCTGTTTATCGATCGCCCGGTCAACATCATTGAAGAGGGGGTAGACGTTGCCGTCCGCATCGGCCATTTGCGGGATTCGGGTATCGCCGCTATCAAAGTGGGCGCGGTTCGACATGTCATTTGTGGATCTCCAAGATATTTTGAGAGCCACGGCGTTCCAGAGACGCCGGCTGACCTCAAGAACCATCGGATTGCCGCCTCAACAAGCGCCTGGGCCTCGCCGGAATGGCGCTTTGCAAACGATCATCGCGTGACGATCGACCCCAAACTTCAGTGCAATACGAATGAAGCCGTAATCGCGGCGGCCAAAACAGGGTGGGGTTTGAGCAGGGTTCTACACTACCAGATCGGCCCCGCGCTTATGGCAGGCGAACTGCAGATAGTTCTCAGCGACTATGAGGAGCCGGCAATGCCCATCCATATCCTTCATCCCGAAGGGCGACACGCGCCTGCAAAGGCCCGGGCATTTGTCGACATGGCAGCCGCTCGCTTGCGGGAAAACCGGTTATTGAACTAAGTGCAGACGTCCGGTTCGAACCGGGCGCCCTAGCCGTGCGGATTTCGCGGTGCGCATTCAGCTAGTATGACCATTTGCATTTGGGTGCTTTCGTAAAGCCGAGAGCCGTCACAGCTTGAACTGCGCCATTGCAGTGGATGATCGCAGCGCTTATTGATGATGCTCTTTCATTCTTGCTCTGCTTTGACCGTAGCACCCTGCGGCAGGATGATGGCGGCAAGAATGACAGAACAGTTTTCAAGCAGCCCATTGCAGGAGAGCCGTCGGATAGACATGTTTTCGACGCATCGCCTCCGCGAACTCGTTGATGTCCGCTCTAAGCCGACGGGCGGCATCACGCCTAAATCGATGAAGGGTTGGGTTGATGCAACGCAAGCCCTCGAACCGAGACGCGCGTCGAAGGACGCTTGCGGCTAAGGTCGCAAGCATTCACCAAAGGCACATCAAATGGATCAAATCGATTATACCTCACGGTCGATGAAGACGGCTAGATGCGCGAGCTGGTATCGAACTATGTCAAGAAAAGCCGATTTCGCGTCTCTGTCGTCGCGAACGGTCGTCACATGCTGTCTTTCCTGGAAGCGGAATCGGTGGATCTGATCGTGTTGGACGTCATGATGCCCGGCGATGACGGCCTGGTCTTGTGCGCGAACCGAGGGCCGGAAAATAAAGGGCCACTCCCGTGCTGATGCTGACGGCGCTGACCGACGAGACCGACCGCCGCTTGGGGTGCATCTCCCTTCTGACCGGCGGTGAGCACGAAGCGCACGGGGCATCCAAGGCCACGCACCGCCATATGGATTTTGGTGCTCAAGCCACCGCGAGAACGGCCAAGGGCCTGATCCGCGATTACCCCATGTTTAGCGTTCGGCCATGGGCGCCTTTCGCTGCCGGCTTTACGGCGTAAGATCGCGTGAACCCGGCGATGTCCCTAGGTCGGCATCTCGGACGGCTACGATCTCCAGGAACCGCTCATATCCCACACCACGAACATCTTCGCGCGGGCGCACCCTTTCACCGGCAGATCATAGCGCTGATGTTCGACTTCCTCGGCCGCAGCTCAGCGCGTTAGGAGCGAGAACCGTGACAGACTGCCCTGTCCCTTCTGCCCGACGCAGCTCCCCAATGGGGACCCACCCTCAGCGCGACGTAAGTCGGCGTGCCCTGGCGAGGTTGGAGATGAGTTCGTGCTTGGTCTGTTGATTGAGCGCGACCCAGGCCGGCTGACCGGGAGCGCTACGCCAGGCCTCGCTCAGCGGACTGTTGTCGACAGTGTCGAAGCCGATACGGTCGAGGAGGTCGGCGGCGAGCGCGACCGCCTCCCCATAATTGCTCGAGATCGGCACGGCGATCCGGTCCGCAGCGCCGGCCGGTCGCGCGTGCGAGGCCATGTGCGGTGCCTGGATGTGGGAGAAGGCCTGCACGATCTTGGAGGTGGGCAGATGCTCCTGCCGCAGCTCGTAGATCGTTTTCTCGCCGGAATCGACCCGCGGATAGTTCCCGTCGCGCCAGATCATGTAGTTGTTCGTGTCGAGCACGATCTTACCAGCCAGTTCTTCGACGGGCATGTTGTTCACGAGCTTGAGCGGCACCGCGATCACGGCGAAGTCGCCAGCCGCGGCAGCCTCGGCAGCCGTTCCGGCGCTTGCGGACGGACCGAGTTGGGTCAACCAATCGCTTTAGGGTTTCGGGCCGCGCGAGCAATCAAATACAATCTGAGAGACGCAATCAAGCGAAGGCGGCCTTGGAAAATTCGTCCTCATCCAAGCGCAGCGAAACTCTCAACCAGGTGTGTTGGTCCCGAGACGATCAGCAGGTCGCCGCTTTCAATCAGCGTTTCCGGCCTGGCGTAGGTAAAATCCTGGCGCGGGCGTTTTACCCCGACGACGGTGACCCCGTATTTGCTGCGCAGGGCGGATTGCGCAAGAGTATGGCCGATCGCCTCGTGTGGCGCGCGGGTCTTGACGATGGCAAAGCCGTCATCGAACTCGATGAAGTCGATCATCTTGCCTGTAACCAGATGGGCGACACGTTCGCCCATGGCCGCTTCGGGGTATACGACGTGATGCGCTCCGGTTCGCTGCAACAGGCGGCCGTGCCGGCCGCTCATTGCCTTTGCCCAGATATCCTTCACGCCCACCTCGCTGAGCGCCAGCACGGTCAGCAGGCTGGCCTCGATATCGGTGCCGATCCCGACGACGGCGCGAGAAAAACTAGGAACGCCGAGGCGGCGTAACGTCTCATTGTTGCTGGCATCGGCCTGGACGACGTGCGTGAGTTTGTCGGCCAAGCTCTGCACCAGTGCCTCATTCTCGTCAATCGCAAGGACCTCGTGGCCAAGTCGGACGAGGGATTCGGCAAGCGCTCCGCCAAAGCGGCCCAGGCCGATGACGACAACGCTATCGGGATTGGACGATTTCCTAGCCAACGATGGGGCGCTCCTGTGGATAGCGGTAAGGCCGTCTCATGCTACGCAATGCCAAGCTGGTGGCAATGGTGATCGAGCCGACGCGACCGATGAACATCAGAACAACGAGAATGATATGGCCGGACGGCGGCAGGCTGGCAGTAATGCCGGTGGACAGGCCGACAGTGGCAAAGGCCGAGATGACCTCGAAAAGCACTTTTTCCAACGGTAGGTGGCTGACGGCGAGCAGGGATAACGTTCCTAGCCCAACCAATGCCACAGCAAGTAGTGCGACGGTTAGCGCCTGACGCTGCACCTCGGGTGATATCCGGCGGCGGAATGCGACCGTGTCGGGTTCGCCGCGCACCTCGGCCCAGACGACGAGGCCGAGGATGAAGAAGGTCGATACCTTGATGCCGCCAGCTGTTCCCGCGCTGCCACCGCCGACCAGCATCAGGGCAAAGGAAACGGTCAGCGTCTCGATCTGCATTGCCCCCGTATCGACCGCGTTGAAGCCCCCGCTCCGCGTCATCACAGAGTGAAATGCAGCATTCATCATCCGTTCCATCGGGGGAAAGGCGCCAAGGGTTGCGGCGTTGTTCCATTCGAAGGCGAGGGTGGCTACAGCGCCGGTGGCGAACAGGATCGCGGTGCCAAGCAGTGTGATCTTGGTATGAACCGCCCAGCGCGCAGGCGTCAGCGGATTGCGCCGGATATCGGCAAGCACCGGAAAGCCGATGCCGCCTATGATCACTCCGAACGCGATGGGGATGAGCACAAGCCAATCAAGGGCAAACGGCACGAGGCTGCCGGAATAGGTCGAAAAGCCCGCATTGTTGAAAGAGGAAACGGCTTTGAACAGACCGTTCCAAAGAGCATCGGGCCACGCTTCGCCGTAAGTGTAGTGGAAGCGAAGTGTCAGGACGAGCATTATCGCCGCCTCAACCGTGAGGGTGACTATCAGGGTCAGCTTCAGAACACTGGCGATCTCCCCAACGGCGAGCGTACGGGTTTCGGCCTGGGCGATCAGCCGCGTGCTAAGCCCGAGTCGTCGGTTCACCAAAAGGCCCAGCAGGGTTGCGCCCGCCATGATACCGAAACCGCCAACCTGTATTAGGGTGATGATCACAGCGCGGCCGAAATTACTCCAGAAAGACGAGGTATCAACTACGGTCAAGCCGGTGACGGAGACGGCAGACGTGGCGGTAAAGAGCGCCGTAACAAAATCCGCGCCGCCGGGGCTTTCGCTGGCGAAGGGCAACATCAGCAGGCCTGTCCCCACGGCAATCGCGATCAGAAAGCCTGCAGGTATGATCCGGGTGGGCGTACTTAGTGTGGAAATCAAAAAAACATTCCCGTTCAGCAACCTGTTCCACGACGCCGAGGGATTAGACCTCAGCCCTCATCTTTAGGCACATCCTCCTCTTGAGTATTCCTCCGCAACTTTTGAGCGGTTGGTGTGGCCAGCAGGCACGGGCGGTATTCCCCTAGAGGTATCAGCCCTTGCGGTCTTGTGTAAGTCGTATTTCGACATCATAATCCCTACAGGCATGCTGGAGCTCTGCAGCGGCGCCTGGGTTAAGTGGCTGGCACCCTTGAGGATGCGCCCTTACCGCCCGACACCGTAAACTTAACCGGGGCTTTTAAGAGGAAACAATGGCTGATCTTAGAAACTACCAAACCCGAATGTCGCCTGCCGGCGCACAGGCGGGGGCCGTAATCGACGAAGGTCTGCGCACCTATATGCTCAAGGTGTACAACCTGATGGCCCTCGGTTTGGCGATCACCGGTATCGCCGCCTACGCCTCTTTCCAGTTCGCTTTTGCGGATGGGCAGCTGACAGCCTTCGGTCAGGCGATCTATGTGAGCCCGCTGAAGTGGGTCGTCATGCTCGCACCGCTGGCTCTGGTGTTCTACATGAGCTTCCGCATCAACTCAATGAGCGTGTCGGCCGCGCAGACGACCTTCTGGGTCTATGCAGGCCTGATGGGCCTCTCGCTGTCGTCGATCTTCCTGATCTACACCGGCCAAAGCATCACCCAGACGTTCTTCGTCACGGCCGCTTCGTTTAGCGCTCTGTCGCTCTACGGCTACACCACCAAGCGTAGCCTGTCCGGCATGGGTTCGTTCCTGATGATGGGCCTGTTCGGCCTGATCATCGCCTCGATCGTCAACATCTTCCTCGCCTCGTCGGCGCTTGATTTTGCGATCTCGGCTATCGGTGTTCTGATCTTCGCAGGCCTCACCGCCTACGATACCCAGAAGATCAAGGAAATGTACTTCGAAGCAGACGGTGCCGAAGCCGCTGGCCGCAAGGCCATCATGGGCGCCCTGACGCTGTATCTCGACTTCATCAACCTGTTCCTGTTCATGCTGCGTTTCCTTGGAAACCGTGAGTAGTTGGAACGAACTGTAATCGGAAGGGGCGGCTTCGGCCGCCTTTTTTTGTGTAACAAGCAATCACAGGAAAGCGAGACGAGCAATCGCGGCCCGAAATCCATTAATGCAGCGTCGTTGGGCGAGAGGTGAATGGCGCCGCCGAAATCGGCGAGGCCACCGTGTCGCCGCCATTGTGGTAATTTTACTTCGCAGTGGATTGAGTTGAAAATCCGCTTCCACGCATGAATGCACGGAACATTCCCGGGCGCGAGAGCTTCACGCCGGAGCAGCACCGCGACGGGCGTGAGGTGGACAATTGGACATTTATGGTTGGGAGCTAGACCCGTATCCAGTCGCCCTCACAGCGGCTGGGCTGCTCATCGCGCTTGTCGCGTGGCTGCCTCTGGCTCTTCGACGCCTTCCGCTGTCGCTGCCTATAGTGTGTCTTACCATCGGCGGCTTGATTTACACGGTTCCCCACATCGGCCTGGACCCGTCTCCGAGCGCCCATCCGCATGCCACTGAGCGACTGACCGAGTTCGTGGTCATTGTCGCCCTTATGGGAGCAGGCTTGAAGATTGATCGCCGCTTCTCGTTCAGGGGATGGGGGATGTCTTGGCGCCTGCTCCTGATCACGATGCCGTTGAGCATTCTGGCTATTATGCTCGTAGGGATGGGTGTGTTAGGCTTGAGTGCAGTCGCGGCCCTTCTGCTCGCAGCAAGCCTCGCTCCCACGGATCCCGTCCTGGCGGTGGACATTCAGGTTGGCGGGCCTCTGGAGGGTGGAGAGGATACGGTGCGCTTTGCACTGACGTCTGAAGCCGGCCTGAATGATGGCTTCGCCTTTCCTGTTGTGCACCTTGCCATTTTGCTCAGTGTCGCAGCGACCACCGGAGAGCCATGGTTTACACAATGGCTGGCACTTCATGTCTTCTGGGAAATTATCGCAGGAATTGGATGCGGTTGGCGCGTAGGACGAATATTCGGCTGGGCAACCTTCAAGATGCCCGGCGACACGTTGGCAAAGACGGGCGATGGGTTGGTAGCCATCGCCGCCACTTTTGTCTCCTATGGCGTGTCAGAAATGCTGCACTGCTACGGGTTCTTTGCAGTCTTTGTCACTGCCCTGACGTTGCGCAATTCGCATCGAGAACATGATTTTCAACGCGATATGCACGACATCACCGAGCAGATCGAGCGCATCGCCATGATGCTCTTGCTGCTTGCCTTTGGCGGTGCAATCGTCAATGGTTTGCTAGCAGGGATCGGGTGGGCCGAGGTTTTATCGGTCATCCTGATCTTGCTTGTCATCAGGCCCATCACCGGCATTCTCGCGTTAATCGGTGCCCGTGCTTCCAAGGGGGAAAAACTGTCCATCGCGTTTTTTGGCATTCGCGGCGTCGGTTCGTTCTACTATCTTGCCTATGGCATTAACCACGGAAACTTCCAAGATGCGGATAGACTTTGGGTCATTCTCTCGCTCGTCGTGTTCGTCTCGATCCTTATGCATGGACTAACCGTTACTCCGGCAATGCGTTGGCTGGATCGACGGCAAGGGCGCGAGGTCGATTGAGCTCTTTTGTTCTGTGTCACCTACTCAGGGAATACGTTTGGCGAGGCAGGTGCCCCGCCATCGCCATAGGAGGCGGCGAGCAGGATGATCCGCTTTGCCTTCGGCCAGCTGGCGGGATTAAAGCCAGTAATCGGTCCCACATATACGAAGTCCCTGTGCAGAGAGTGCGGATTTGCAGGGTAGCTGCAAATCCTCGCGTCGTGCCGCCTTCGCTGGCGACCAGCACGATGGTAATAGCGGGGCGAGTTGTGACTGCAAGCGAATGGCAACCTGAGCGCAGAGCCAGGAACAGGTCTGGTACAGTGTCCGAGCCGATTTTGTCGCAAATAGATCGGTGATTAGCACTGATTATCAACGTTATTTGACCGCCTCCACAAACAGAACGAGTGTGCAAACGCTGTAGAATGCTGCAATATGCCAATTTAGAGCAATTTCCCGTCTGATTGAATCGATCAGGGTTTTCAAATCAGTGTCCAACTGATTCAACCTCCATGCTGGTGAAGGAGGCCAGCATGGAAAAACCGTCAACGAGGTTATGATCGGCCGTTCCTTGGTCGCGCGGCACGCTATCGAGGTGACGGAGCTTGCAATTGAGGTCGCGGGCGGCGCGGCATTCTATCGAGAGAACGGGCTGGAGCGCTGCTTTCGTGACATACAGGGCGCTCGCTATCATCCGATGCGGCCCGGAGCCCAGGCGCTTTACGCGGGTTCATTCGCACTCGGACTTCCCACCGAGAAGATTTTCTAGCGCCTGGCGCAACGTCGAACTCCGCGGAATCATAGGATAGGTGGGCTAGTTTGATATTCAGAATCCGAATGGATGAGCCCCGCCAGCAGGGACGACAAAGCAGCCTCGTCCGCTTCGGGCAGACAGCGGAAATGATTTCCGCTTCGCGCCTCATTTCGGTCGTTCATTGATCTAACGGTTTCTCCATACAACAGCGATGGCGTGAGCCGCATTTTGCATTCGCATCTGCGGATCTTTTTGTTAGCGCGCGCGTTGTCAGGCAGGTTTTCAACTACCTGCGCCGTCTGGAGGACATAATGACATCCGATAAATCGAAGGACGAACCCGTGCTGGGTGAACCGATCCCCGTGGCGGTGATCGACGTCGCCCGTCAGACGATCTCTATCCCTAAACAGAAGGCGCAAGACCCCGCAGAACAGATTTCGGCCCTGCGTCGAGAACTGGAAGCCTTGAAAATTGGTATCGAAGACGCCGGAAAAACCGTGGCAGGACGAGCGAAGAAGGCGGGGCGACGCCTGGAGGACAGCGTTGGCGGATATCCCGTTACATCCTACGGAGCAGTCGTGGTGGCAACCGCTTTTGTTGCGCTTTTGATCGGCCGCCTCGTGTCTCCACCGGAACCTCCGATGAGCCGATATCGCAGGATGCTTCGCCAACTCCGCCACCAGCTCGAACAGCGGTATTGAAAGTAACTTTTGATCGCATTGTGAAGATAAGCGTCGGCGGATAGGACGAACGACGGATGCGATCTCGACGGAGGAGCCAGCTCCCAATGCAGGTGCGTATTGAAGGTTACTAACGTCAACTACGAGGATCGAATACGACGCCTGCGCCGAATACACGCTCTCGCCAGGGTGATGGATACTGCGATACGGATACCAGGAACCGGGATTAGATTTGGCGCAGATTCCGTCCTCGGCCTGATCCCAGGAGTGGGTGATGCCGGAAGCGCGCTGGTCGGCCTCTTTATCGTCAATGAAGCTCGTCGACTAGGAGTTCCGAAGCACATGCTCGTCAGAATGCTGGGAAATCTCGGAGCCGATGCCGTCACTGGAAGCGTTCCGTTGCTCGGTGATCTCTTCGATGTCTACTTCAAGTCCAATCGCCGTAACCTGCAAATCCTGCTTGACCACTTCGATATAACCGAGGACCAATTGGTTCGAGCGCAAGGTCGGAAAGGATAATGTGCAGCGCCTTGTCGAAAGGGTTGCATCGGACAATCAAAGCGGGCGTAGATTGGCTATCACCGCCCGCATCCCGACGTGCTGCAAGGCGTTCGGGCTTGCTCGTGATTGGTGGGGGCCCACATGCCAGTACGTAGCGCCGGACTGCTTCTATTCCGCCGTATCATCGGAGAGCTCGAAGTTCTGCTCGTGCATCCCGGCGGACCGTTTTGGACGAAAAAGGACGAGGGAGCATGGTCGATCCCTAAGGGATTGGTCGAGCTCGGCGAAGACGACCTTGCAGCCGCGGTCCGAGAGACACGCGAAGAACTCGGCGTCGACATCGACGGACACTTCACCCCGCTTGGCGAGTACCGACAGCCTGGTGGGAAGACGGTCGTCGCATGGTGCATAGAAGCCGATCCGATCTTGGACGTGGACGACGTCCAAAGCTCCACGTTCACAATGGAGTGGCCACCCAAATCCGGCCTGTTCAAAAGCTTTCCTGAAGTGGACCGCGCAGGCTGGTTTACCATCGATGAAGCTGCGGTAAAGATACTTAAGGGGCAACGCCCCATGCTTGCCTCTTTGGACCAGCACCTTCGCATGTAGCGGGCGCGCGAAATGACCGCACAATTCAGCGGGTGTGCGGGAACTGTTTGAATCGACACCCGTTTCCTACGGTAAACAACAAAATGGAGCGATTCATGACAACCACCACCCGCGGCCGCAATCAGGACCGAGCCCGCGTCGCAGCAGGCCAACCGCATGAAGTTCAATACGAGGCCAAGAAGGAGGGCGTCTCGAAGGATTCGGTAAAGAAGGTCGGCAACAGTCGCAAGAAGATCGAAGCGGACTTGAAAAACTAATGGCTGGCTCGACCGGAAGGTCAGACGGAGCCCACGACAGGGAGAGCCTCTTTCAGGTTCTCCCTGCGTCTCAAGAGCGGCAGCGCGCCACATGGATGGCCGATAACTTGCCCTAGTCGATTGCCGGCTCGCTGCGGACGGACCCCGTGCCGCCTCAGACGTGATCACGCTCCGGACCGATGGGCTGGATTGCCGCTACAGGTTGCTGGTCGACGCAATCACCGACTATCCAATCTGCATGCTCGACCCAAACGGACACGTCAGTAGCTGGAACTCGTCGATGGCAGGATTGCGCCTTCAAATCAGTCAAAAAGACCATCGCCGCGCCTGCGTGAAAGCTGACATCGTCTAAGCGCGGCATCACGTCGCTTGTGCGCCATTTCCGGACCTTCCGGTGCGAGGCGTCGGCGGCCAAGGCGCAGCAGTTCCGAATATCCATTTGTCACTTGTCGGGAGAGGTGGCCTGGCGGTTGCGATCGACGGCCCACCAAGCTATTCGGGCAATCCCAATATGCGTGCTCCCTCTGTAAGCCTATCGGCGACTGCCCGCGCCATGCCGACTTCGAAGAACAAGC
>NZ_JAFCXE010000048.1:0-16253 GCF_049897905.1 Pararhizobium sp. PWRC1-1
TTCAGGTTCGGGTATCAAAAGCGGGCGGAGGACCAGAGCCAGCAAACGGTCTCCAACGACCGGGATCCCGACGGCCTTCCGCCCGCCCCCATTAAAGCACAGTTCAGACACACAGGATCTCTGTGACGGGCACGGGAATGACGGAGGAGAGGTTGTGCCTGTCGCCCCACATGCGTGACGTGTTTGCCGTGCGACCCCTCCGCTGCGCTGCGCTGCGACCCTCCCCACAAGGGGGAGGGTTAAACCGCGCCCGCGGCAATTTCAGCGTGAAAAGCTGACTTCGAAAGCCAGCGTTGGAAGCCGACGTGATGTGCCGATTTGACGAGCTGGCTTGGGATGCTGACTGGGGATGCTGGCTGGGGATGCTGACCCTTGAAAAGTCAACGAGATGACCCGCGCGCCCGGCAAGCGAGGTCGCTCCCTCCCCCTTGTGGGGAGGGTTGGGGAGGGGATTTTTTCGGCGAACACCGCCGCTCCGGATTACGCCGCGCGGCGGTAGGCGAAGGTCTTGCCGCCGTCCTGGGTGGAAATCAGGCCCATGCGATAGAGCGAGACCAGCACGCTGGAAATGGCGGGCATGACCTTGCGGCCCTGCTTGAACGAGGCGGCGATGGTGGCGGCGTCGAGCGTGCCGCCAGAGGAAATCAGCGCGTTCATCACCAGGCCGGTCTGGGCGATGTCGTCGGGCGGGAAAGCGGGCTTGGGGCCGGCCTTTTCGGCGGGTTGCGCCACTGTCCCGAAATCGGCCTCCAGCTGTTTGGCCTTTTCCTTTTCCGAGCCGAAACGCTTGATCTGGTAATCCGGGCGCAGCCACTTCACCTCCCCGCGCTTTTCTTCCTTGGCCCGCTCTCTGTTGAGCGCGACGAGATTGGACAGCACCTGTTCCTCCGGCAGATCGGCCGGCCAGCCATAGGCGTCGGCCACCGCCGCATCCAGCCGTTCGTGCAATTCCTTGATGATCAGCACCAGCCCGTCATCGAAGATCCGGCGCTCCTTGGCGTCGAGATCATCGGGCCTTGCGCCTGCCTTCAGGCGTTCGAGCACGTTGTAAAGGCCGGTCAACGTCAGGTGCAGGTGCTGTTCGAGCACGCGCTTGCGATGGGCATCGAGTTCCTCGGCGATGGAGCCGATGGTTTGTTTCTGCTCGTCAGTAGCGTCGGGGAATGGGAAGGGGTCGAATGTTCTCGTCTTAGTATAAACAGAGTCATTGCCGACTCCGAGCCAGCCACCTGCACGAAGAGACCACAAAACATGGGTTCGCGAACCGAGAACACCCAAAATAAAAGAGTCATCCGCAGCGATGATGACCGCCTTGTCGACACAAATTATGTTTGAATCAAGAAACTGAAATACTCTGTGCCGGGCTGTGTCCACTGTTGCAATATACTGTCTCAAGCCTTGCAAGACAGGTCTGAGCTCTCGCCTAGGTTCGCCGAATATCCACCAGAGGTCGCGATACGACGCCCGATTGTTTGTATCTCGAACTGGCTTAACGGTCGCAAGCAAGTGCTGATAAGCGGCAGGAAACCTAGTGCGAACGTCGTCCTTCTCGAGACCGAAGAAATCTATGACCAGCTCTCCGCGCGACCGATACGCGATATCGCGACCGTTGCGATAGGGCCGTATATATGCATCAAGCCCTTCAATTGTGCCCAAGCCCAAATATTCTGCCAAGTTTGGCGAAACAATAAAACCTTCACCATGAAGCTTTACACCATCGTGGCCCAACGCCATGTTTGCTTGCAACTCAGCAGCACCCGTCACATCCACCCCAACCGTCAAATCCGAATTGATCCTGCCCTCTTTCTCCGCAAACAGGATCACCGGGCTGTCGGTCTCGACGCCCTCTTCCGCCGTCACTTCCAGCAACAGACCATCCTGCTTTCCAGCCTCCGCCACCGTCATGGCGATGCGCACGGCGGCGCTGTCGCGGGTGACCTTGGTCCAGGGGTGATCAGGCACGGCCATGACCAGCGAGACCGGCTTCTTGGCGTTGAGATAGCGCTCCATCACCCGGCGCTGGAAAACCTGGCTGATGGAATTGGTGGTGACGTAGCCGAAGCGTTTCAGCGACGTTCCCTTTTTCAGCAGAAGCTCAGCCGAGCGGTCCCACCAGTACATGACGAAATCGGCGCTCTCGTTCATATGGTCGTGGGCTTTCCACAGCGCCTCGGCATAGGCGCCACCCATGCGGGCGCGCACATCCTTGCCGCCGATGAAGGGCGGATTGCCGACGATATAGTCCGCCTTCGGCCAGTCCGGGCGGCGCGGGTTGGGATAGGTCTCCTTGCCATCCACCACCTGCGGCAGCGGATAGCCGTCCCATTTCAGCACCGCATCCATGCACTGGATATTGTGGAAGGCGCGCAGGATCGGCTCGGAGGGGGCAGCGCCCTTGGTGCGGAAATGCCATTGCAGATGGCCGATCCACAGCACCAGCTCGGCAATCGCCGCCGCGCGCGGGTTCAGCTCCATGCCAAGGAACTGATGCGGATCGACGGTATGGCTTTCAAGCCCGGTCAGCGCCTCCTGGCCGCCGAGATCGGCCAGCGCCTCCAGCACCTCGCCTTCCAGCCGCTTCATCAGTTCCAGCGAGACATAAAGGAAGTTTCCGGTGCCGCAGGCGGGATCGAGCACCCGCGTCTCGCAGAGCCGGTCATGGAACGCCTGCACGGTTTTCACCGCCGCATCGCCTCTAGCCTCGGCCTTCTGGCGCTCGGCCGTCGACAGCACCTGCCCCCACTCGGCCCGCAGCGGATCGATGACGGTGGCGATCACCAGTCGCTCGACATAGGCACGCGGCGTATAGTGGGCGCCAAGGCGGCGGCGGTCGTCGGGATCGAGCGCCTGCTCGAGGAAGGTTCCGAAGATCGCCGGCTCGACATCCTTCCAGTCATAGCTGGCCGCTGCCGCCAGTTCGCCGATCTCTTCTTTCGCCAGCTTCAGCGCCCGGCGCTTCTTGAAAAATTCGCCGTTGAATTTCTTGAACTTCTCGCGGATCGTCGCGGTAAAGCCGCCCTCGTCCATTGCCTTCCAGAGATCTTCCATCATGCCGGGAAAGATCTCCGGTTTTGCGGCACAGTCCTTCAGGAGATTTTTAAAACTCTCCTTCGGCAAGAGCTCGACATCCTCGGCAAACATGGTGAAGAGCACGCGCATCAGGAACATCGCCACCTCTTCAGTCGGATGGCCAGCCTCCTCCAGTGCCTTGGAGACCTTGGCGATGCGACCGGCGATCTCGCGCGTCACCCGAGCGGCATGGCGGGAAGGGTCAAGCGACAGCGGATCGCGCCAGATGGCAACGAGGCGCTCACGAACCGCGGGATCGCGCAGGTCTTCGAGGTAGATGCGGAAGGAGCGGCGGTCGGGAAACTGGTCGTAGGCTTTGCCATCGCGGCGGAAATTGGCATAGACCTCGATGCAATGGCCGACATCGCAGACGAGCACGAAGGGCGGCGGCTCATGGGCTGCCGGTAGCAGGCGCACGTAATTTTCGGCCTGCTGGCGCGCATTCAGCATCAGCACGTCCCAGGCGCGACCGGCACCACGGCGGCCACGCTGGGCGGCGGCAATTCCGGGCAACGACGGCGCGTCGGCCGGATCGATCAGCTTCTTGTCGCCGGACAGGCGGCTCTGCTTGGCCTCGAGGATGAAGCTGTTGCGCTTGTAGAGGTCGATGCGCTTGTTGGAGACGCTGCCGTCGCGGCCGTTTTCCCGCACGGCGCGTTAAAAGACATAATCATTGCCTTCGGTCGTCGCCGAGGCCGGATCGGCATGAGCCAGACCGAGCAGATCGCACAGTTCGGTCAGGAACAATGCGTAGTTTGCCCGCTCCTGCCCGCCTTCCTGTCCCTGCCAGCGCGTGATGAAAGTTTCGACCGTTTGCGTCACTGAATGCCATGCTCCCCAATAGTCTTTCTTTTTAGATCGGACGGGCAATCTTGCAAGCGGCAAAATAGCCGCAACATCCCGCCGTGGTTGCATTCGTCACGTCCCTCTTCCCCAGACCCCGCTGTCGCTGATATTTTCGAGCCGTACGGCAACGGAATCACGAGGCGAACGATGGCACTGGCAGCGGAAAGGCAGGAGAAGCAGGCAGAAGCGCTCTATGCGCCCTTGCTTGCGACCGATACGGCGCATCCGAATGGTTGGCCGGTGCGGATGATCGTCGCTTCGCAGACCGAGGCACGGCACAACAAGGCTATCTGGGCGCCGAGCCATCTGATCTCGATCCGGGCGCCGGGGACCAAACTTCTGTCGATGATCGACCTGCCGGCGGAGCGGCATCTGGAACTGCTGTTCGGCGACGCCACCGATCCCGACGAAGCGGATGCGGCAAAGCCCGCCCATATCGAGCGGGCCTTTGCCTTTGTCGATGGCCTGCCGCAGGACGCGCATCTGCTCATACACTGCCTGCGTGGCATCGGCCGGTCGACGGCGCTGACGCTCGGCATCCTCGCCCGCACCATGGAGCCGGAGGATGCAGCGGCCGCGTTGCACGGGCTGCGGCCGGAGGCCAAACCGAACCGGCATGTGACCGGGCTTTGCGACACCATGCTCGGTCTCAAGGGACGGCTTGCCAAGCAGGCGTTGCGGTTTCCCGCCAAGGTCTGGAAACCCGCAAAGAGTTGATCGGATTGCCTTCGAGAAATATTGTGCATTGCACAAATTTTTGACATGATCCAAGCCAAGAACCGTATTCAAGCGGTGATTGCGTGATGCCTCAAGCTCAAGGGAACGGCCAGGCAAAAAAACGCGATCAATCAAGGCGCTGACAGCTCTGTTTCGTGTATTGAAGGAGAGTGGTGCCAAGGGAATGACGGGAGAGTTCGATGTCTCATGCTGCCTATGTGTTCGATGCCTATGGCACGCTGTTCGACGTGCACGCGGCGGTGCGCAGGCATGCGGGCGCGATGGGGCCTGACGGCCAGGCCTTTTCCGATCTCTGGCGGGCCAAGCAGCTGGAATATTCCTGGATCCGCACCCTGATGGGCACCTATACCGATTTCTGGGCGCTGACCGAGCAATCGCTGGACTATGCCTTTGCCCGGTTTCCCTCCGCTGACAAGAAACTCAAGGCAGCGCTGCTCGACGCCTACTGGCATCTCGACTGCTATCCGGAAGTACCCAGTGTGCTGAAACATCTGAAGGATCGCGGCGCCCGCATCGCCATCCTGTCGAACGGCACGCCGCAAATGCTGCAATCGGCGGTGAAGAAAGCCGGGCTCGATCTGATCATTGACGACATCTTTTCGGTCGAGACGGTGAAAGCCTTCAAGACCGCGCCTGCGGTCTACGATATGGTGACGACCACCTACCGGCTCTATCCCGATGCCGTCTCGTTCCAGTCGTCCAACCGCTGGGACATTGCCGGCGCCACCAAATTCGGCTTCCGCACCGTCTGGATCAACCGGGCCAACATGCCGGACGAATATGCCGATTTCGGCCCCTCGCTGATCCTGCCGTCGCTGGAAAGCCTCTGAAGTATTTTTGTTTTACGCATTTCCGGACGCAAAACCGCTCCGCACTTTTGCTGGAACTGCTCCAACACCTGAAGGACATCCCATGTCTTGGTCTGCCGAACAATATATGAAATTCGAGGACGAGCGCACCCGGCCGGCCCGCGACCTGCTCGACCAGATCCCCAACCTGCCGGATGGCGCGCTCTATGATCTCGGTTGCGGGCCTGGTAATTCGACCGAGCTGATCCACGACCGCTTCCCGGCCTATATGCTGACCGGTATCGACAGCGATGAAAACATGCTGATGGCGGCGCGCAAGCGCATGACCCATACACGCTTCGAAAAGGGCGACCTGACGCAATGGGCGCCACCAAAACCTGCCGTTCTGCTGTTCGCCAATGCCGTGTTTCAATGGCTGCCGGATCATCTGGCCACGATCGAGCGGCTGATGGGCCAACTGATCCCCGGCGGCACGATTGCCGTGCAGATGCCTGATAATCTCGACGAGCCGTCGCATGCCTCAATGCGGGAACTGGCGGAAGACCCGCGGTTTTCGCAATATTATCCGAATGGCGGCCAGCGCCGCGCCACCCTGCCAGCACCTTCCGTCTATCTCGACCGCCTGGAATCAAAATGCATCAAGATCGATGTCTGGCACACGATCTATTATCATCGGCTGGCAAACGCCGAAGCCATCGTCGAATGGGTCAAGGGCACCGGCCTTCGCCCCTATCTCGACGCGTTGCCGGCCGACGCGCGCGAAGCCTATCTGGCGGCCTATCTCCGACGCATCCGCGAGGCCTATCCGCCGCTTGCGGACGGGCGCGTGCTGCTGAAATTCCCGCGCCTGTTCGTGGTCGCGGTCAAGCGATAGGCATCGACCGCCCACCGGAGGATTACGGCTTTTTCATCAGATGTTCGGCAACCGCCTCGAAGGCCGGCAGCGTGGTCGGGTCGTTGGCGGCGTTGCCGGCTGTCGGATGCGAGGAGAAGCGGGCAATGACCATGCGGGCCGTCGGGTCGATATAGATCGACTGGCCGTGCACGCCGCGCGCCATGTAAGCGCCGTGCGCATTATGCGACACCCACCACATGCCGCGATAGCTCCAGCCGGGAAGATTGGCATAGCCGGCCTTTTCGAACGCCGCCTTGTCGCCGCCACCGCTGATGCTCTTGATCGCGGCCTCCGGCACCAGCCGTTCGCCGTTGATAACGCCGTCATCGAGCAGCAGCTGGCCAATCCTAGCCATGTCACGCAAACCGGCGTTCAGACCGCCGCCGGCAAATGGCGTACCGGTGGAATCGACCGTGTAATAAGCATCCTGCTCGGCGCCCATCCTGCTCCAGAGACGCTCCGACAGCAGATCGGCAACCGACGTGCCGCTGACGCGCGCGATGATCCAGCCAAGCGCATCGGTGTTGATCGTCTTGTAGCCGAAGGCAACGCCGTGCTCGCCTTGCTTGGCGACGGTCTGGAGATATTCGAAATAGCTTTGTGGGCCTTTGTAACCGGCCGGTTTTGGCAAGGGATTTCCGGCCGCCGAATAGGTCCAGACATCGGCATTGGGGTCGGCATAATCCTCGCTGTAGCGCAGGCCGGTGGTCATATCGAGCACCTGGCGCACCGTCGCATCGCCAAAGGCGCTCTTTGACAATTCCGGCACGATGGTGGCGACCTTTGCCGTTTCATCGAGCTTGCCATCCGCCACCAGCATTTCGCCGAGCAGCCCGGTCAGCGATTTCGTCACCGACATCGCGCCATGCTGGCCGGTCTCATCGAGGCAGCCGGAATAGCGCTCGTAGACGACCTTGCCCTCATGCAGGACGACGATGCCATCGGTATAGTTGGCAGATAGCGACTGCGCCCAGGTCATCGGTGCGGCTGCGCCCGTCGGCGTAAAGGTGAGACTATCAATTGCCGCGTCGATCGTCCGCTCCAGGGGGCGTGGCGCGCCGAGGCCGCGGCTGACGCCGACTGTCGGCATCAGCTGGCGGAAATGGCAGACGGTCCAGCGCATCTTCGGGAAGCTGAAATAATCCGGATCGGAAAAGCGGATGATCTTGCCGGCCGGCGGCGGGGCGCCCACCATCCAGCCGAGCGCCTTCGGATCGGATTGCTCGGCCGTCATCGCTGCCCCCTGTGCATGGCTCAAGACCGGCATCGACAGGGTGGCAAGGGCGATTGCGGTGCTGATCTTAAAAATTGACGACCACATTGATGAAGCCTCCTGTCCAGGTCGGTGCTTTTTTACCAATCATACCGTCCAGCCCGGCACCCGGAAACGACACGCTGAACCCGGCAGTGAGGTAGGTATTGGCATTCACGACGCGATTGTATTCGAGGTAGACGTCGTCGGTGAGGTGTTTCTTGGTGACACCGGCGACTGGATTGGGAACGCCATTGGCAAGCTCGATGCGGGTGCCCTGGCCAAACTGGATCGGGCTTTTCAACTGGTTGGCACCGACACGGGCATAGCGCAGCGTCAGCGTATCCCGTTCGGTCGGGCGGACACTGAGGCTCACCTGGTGGGCGTTGACGTTGGAATTGATGAAGACCATCGATGATTTCGAACCTGTCGACCAGGCGCTGGGGCTTCCCTCGAAATAGAGCGGATCGAACCGTTCGAGCTTCGAGGTCGACGGGTCGTCGCCGGAAAAGCTCTGGTAGCCATAGGCAAGGGTCGGGGTCCAGGAGAGCTCGGCAAAGGTGTAACCGGCCTGAACACCAAAGGCATAGGCCTGCATGTCGATGGCGTCGTTCCACTCATAGGCGAAATCGCCGGCAACGAAGACATTGTCGAACGGATTGGCGCGGCCGTAGAGATTGACGAACGTCAGGCCGTCGCGGGCGCCCGGCAGGATCGCCGGCACGCCGATGCCGTCGGGAGCAGCCTTGGGATAAGGCGCGTTCGATTGCGGCACATAGCCGAAAGTCAGGCCGGCATAGGTCTCGGATTCGCCATCATAGCGGATATCGCCGCCGACGATGCGGGTGCCGCTGTCGTTTCGCTTCAACTCATTGGCATCGAGGTAGAAGGCGGTGGCGGACACGGGCCGGCATCGAACCGGGCAAGGGTGCATCTTCCCACGCCTTGCGCGGCCCAAGCTTCAGGGCGCCGCGTTCGAAGCCGCTGGTGCCGCCATTGGCAATCAGCATGCCGGTGCCGGCCTTGAACTCGCGTGGACCGAGCGACAGGTCGAAGGCCGGATCGCTGCCATCATCTTCGGAGCGGATACCGAGATAGCCCTCCTCCAATGTCAGGCGGCCGGTATTGCCGACAGCGAAGGCATCAATGCCGATCGTGCCCGATGCGACGGCCGAGATCTTGCCGTAGATGGCGAGACCAGCGCCAACCTGCTGGGTGAAACTCAGGCCGGGCATCAGATAACCTTCGAGCCAATCCGAGTCGGAATCGAAATCCGCATCGGGGGCGAAGATATCGGCATAGTTCCAGAACAGGTTCTGCTCGGCTACGGCATTGATCCCGGCCTGCAGATGCGCCCGCAGTATGAAACCATCGCGGTCGATCAACAGCATCGGATCTTCGGCAAGGGCGACCGTGGGAAACACCAAAGCTGCCGCAACGACAGCCATGCCGATCGGTCCGGCATGGCGGCAAGGCAGTCTCTGGCGCTTGTCCGTCCGGGGATGCGTCATCGGATGGTGCCACTCCTATAGGACAGGGGTCTGTTGCCTGTCGTTCAGGACCCCGCCGTCCATCGCATGGCAACGGGCCTCTCCGCCGCCGGGTTGTCAACCCGTATCACAGTCAATCTATCCGATTCCCCGCCGGCATGTGCGCCACGATGGCCTATTCGGCAAAAATTGCACGCAACCTGACAAACAGCCCTCTGGCGCGCGGCCCCGGTTCAGGGCATCCTATCACCACAGAGAATTGAGCTTATGGCTGTTGGAGGACCGCCCATGCGCTGCTTTACTGTACTTGGACCGTCGCAGACCGGAAAATCGACGATCGTGGAAAAGCTCGGCTCGCTGGAGGCATCCCCGAGAAAATCCATCTCTCCCTATGGACTGAACCTCACCGAGTTCACCTTCGGCAACGAAGCCTGGTGTGGGCTGGATACGCCGGGGCTGAACGAGGCGCTTGCCCATGCGCAACACGCGCTTCTGGCCAGCGATGCCTGCATTCTCTGCGTGTCACCGGCGCCGGAAGAGGCCGTGCTTGCGGCGCCTTATCTGCGGATGATCGAAGCGTCGGGAACGCCCTGCATCCTCTTCGTCAACCGGATGGACGAGCCGAGGGGCCGGTTGCGGGACGTGATCGCAGCGCTTCAGGACTATGCCAGCCACACGCTGTTGCTGCGTCAGATCCCGATCCGCGAGGGCGACCGGATCGTCGGCAGCTGCGACCTGATTTCCGAGCGGGCGTGGCGCTACCGCGAAGGCCAGACCTCGGCACTGATCGCCATTCCCGACAGCACCTCCGAGCGGGAGCATGAGGCCCGCACCGAACTTTTGGAACATCTGTCGGAATTCGACGACTGGCTGTTGGAAGAACTGATCGAGGACCGCGAGCCGCCGAGCGATGCGCTCTATGCTATCTCGACGCGCGTGTTACGGGAAAACAAAATCATCCCGGTGCTGATCGGGGCCGCCAGCCATGGCAATGGCATTATGCGGCTGATGAAGGCGTTGCGCCACGAGGCGCCGCCGGTAGATGCATTGCGCGAGCGTCTTGCTGCAGCCAGCAACGTCGACAAGAGCAAGCTCAAGGCCGTCAGCTTTCATGCCTATCATCGCCAGAATATCGGCAAGACAGTGTTGGCACGCGCGCTTGGTGACGGGCTCAAGCAAGGCGCCTCTCTGGGTGGTTCTGGGCTGGGTGCCGTGCAGGATCCCGCCAACGGCAAGGGCAATGCGGCGTTTGCGCCATTGGCCGGCGATCTATTCGCGACGGTCAAATCCGACCACCTGTCTGTGCCGGCGCTTTTGACGGCTGAGGCCGCCCTTTCTCCACCCGAATGGACGCAAGCGCCGACGCCGATGCTGGAAAGGATATTGGTACCGGGCAGCGAGCGCGACGAGAACAAGCTTTCGGAAACGCTGGCAAAACTGTCGGAAACCGATCGCAGCCTCAAGATCCTGCAGGAAGAAGGAACCGGCGCCCAGATGGTTTGTGCCCAGGGGCCGGTGCATCTGCGCGATCTCCTGCGTACCCTGTCCGACGTCTTTCACGTGACCGCGACCGAGCGCGCGCCGACCCCGGTCTATCGCGAGACAATCTCGAAACCTGCCGAAGTCCACTACCGCCACCGCAAGCAGACCGGCGGTGCCGGGCAGTTTGCCGATGTGAAGCTGACCATTCATCCCAATGGCCGCGGCCAGGGATTTTCCTTTATCGAAACCGTCAAGGGCGGTGTGGTTCCGCGAAACTACATTCCAGCCGTGGAGGCAGGTGCGCATGAGGCGATGGAGAAAGGCCCACTGGGCTTTGCGGTCATCGATGTCGGTGTGACGCTGACGGACGGCCAGCACCACGCGGTCGACAGTTCCGAACATGCGTTCCGCTCCGCCTCGAAGATGGGCGTGCGGCAGGCGTTGTTGGAAGGTGCGGCCGTGTTGATGCAGCCGGTGTTCCGCAGCGAGATCCACATTCCCTCTGTCTATTCGGGCAATCTGGTGCAGATCGTCTCGTCGCTGAAGGGACAGGTGCTCGGCTTCGACCGGGATGAGACCGCCAAGGGCTGGGATATTTTTCGCGCCCTTGTTCCGGGAGGCGCGCTTGACGAGCTGGCGCGCGCGTTGCGTTCGGCCACGCAAGGCATCGGCTATTTCTGCAAGACCTTCGATCATTTCGAAGAACTCTACGGCAAGGAGGCCGATGCGATCGTGCGGGCCCATGGGACGCAGCGCGCTGAGCACTGAACGTCAGGGCTTACCGCGGCGGGGATGGATGGTTTCGCCACGGCCAAGCATGGCGACCAGCCTTTCGATGATGCGCGCGCGGGTTTCCGGCTTGTTGGCGGTGTGAACGCGATAGAGAACGGCGTAGCGGTTGGCGTTGTCCAGCGTGCCGAACAGGGTTTTGGCACCTTCGTTTCCATTGAGCGCCTGCTGCAGGTCGGCCGGTACGGTGATCGTGCTCTGGGACTGATAGGCAACCTCCCAACGCCCATCTGCCTTCGCCCGTTCGATTTCCGCATGGCCGGCCGGACGCATGCGCCCCGCCTCGATCAGGGCCTCTGCCCGCTTGCAGTTGATCGCTGACCATTTGCCTTTCGGCCGCCGTGGCGTGAAGCGGATCAGCCAGTAATTGTCGTCAAACGGTTTCAGCTGGCCGTCGATCCAGCCATGGCACAGTGCTATATCGATCGCCTCCGGTTTGGAGACGGTGGACACGCCCGACGCCTTCTTGGCAAATTTCAACCAGAGCCCGCTCGCTGACAGCGGCTGACTGGCGAGCCAGCTTTCCCATTCGGCGGCATCTGCGAAAGCCAGTACGGGCAGTTCGGCTTGATTCTCGGCCATGACCGGTCTCTCCTCACACTGTCAGCGCGCCTGCGGCTCCAGGGTCTGGCGATGGATCGACCTGATTTCCTCGGCCACCAGTTGCTGCAGGCGCCAGAGATTGCGGTCGTGAATGCCGAAATCCTCCAGATGCGAGACGGTGTTGTAGAGATATTCGGCACCCGATCCGAAATGTCCGCAAGCCCGGGCCAGAACGCCCGCCACCTCGTCCAGCGGCAGGCGGGAACGGATCCGCTCGCCGGTCGCCCCCACCCAGAAACCCAGAGCCCGGCAGGGGCCATTTTCGGATTTGACCGATATCCACCGGACGGCATCGATATTCTCGACGGCGCTGACTTCGCGGCGCAGCATGCGTTCGATCTGGGCGGCGCGGTCGTTGTCCGGCAGCCGGTAGATGACCCCGTCGCAGCGGCCGCCGCGTTCCAATGCCATCATCAAACCGGGCTGATCATGCGAGCCGCGCCAGCGGTTGATATGCAGACAGAACGACCGGTGCCAGCCGAAGGCCGTCGCCCGCTGCCGGTCGGTCGCCTCGAATTCCGGCTTCCAGATCAGCGAACCATAGGCAAACACCCAAAGTGGCTCGCCATGGCTTTCCCGCTCAAGCGCTACGGCAAGATCGCGATATTGCTCGTCGCTGATCGCGGTCCATCGTCCATCCGGGCCGGGATCGGCGATATCGCGATGGCAGAGCGCCACCATATCCGGCGTCAGGGACATTTTTCGCGGTTGGGGCATCGGTATCTCGTCTCGGCAGGACAGTGTCAGAAAGAAAGCATGTGGGGCCTGCTTGCCCAAACTGCCAGAGCGAACTGATCAGTCAAGCGGTGCAATCACCACCCGATACCTGCATTTCTATTCGGAAACGCAGTGCATCGGCATAGAGGCGAAGCAAGTCAGCAAATTCCTAGTCCATCTTTGCGGCAAGAAAATCGATGAAGGCGCGGATGCGGGCTGCGAGATGTTCGTGGCCGGTAAAGACCGCGTGGACCTGCTCCGGTTCGTGCGGATTGTAATCCTCAAGCACTTCGACCAGCCTGCCGTTGCCGATATCCGGATCGACATCGAATTTGCCGATGCGGGCAATGCCGAGCCCCGTCAGGCACAGGTTGCGGGCGATCGAGCCGCTGGAGGCCTGCACATTGCCGGGAGCCGGGCGCGTATAGAGCGCGTTGGACGCCGGATCGCGAAACAGCCATTCACCGGGATTGCGGCCAAAGGTGAAGGTGATGCAATTGTGCGCAGCGAGATCATCCGGCCGCTGCGGGGTGCCATGACGCTTAAGGTATTGCGGCGTCGCCACCGTGATGCGGTGACTGTCGAGAAGCTTTCGCGCTTTCAGGCTTGAGTCCCGCATCGGCCCGACCCGGATGGCGATGTCGGTGCGCTCCTCGATCAGGTCGATGACCCCATCCGTCAGCGACAGTTCAAGCCGCACCTCCGGATAGAGCGCCAGGAACTCACCCGCCAGCGGTATGATGTAGCGCTCGCCAAAGCCGACGGTGGCGTTCACCCGCAGAAGTCCGCGCGGCGTTGCCAGCCCGCCGCCGGAAACGAGCTGTTCGGTCTCGGCGATTTCCGCCAGGATGCGCTGCGCCCGGGCGAGATAGATTTCGCCCTCCGGTGTCAGAAGCAGCGACCGCGTGGTGCGCACCAGAAGGCGGGTGCCGAGCCGGTCCTCGATGCGGGTGACCAGCTTGCTGACCGCCGATGGCGACAGCCTCAGCCGCCGTCCGGCCGCTGAAAAGCTTTTAGCCTCGGCGGCCGTGACGAAGACCTCCATTTCGCCAGCCCGATTGTCCATCGCATCGCTTCCTGTGAATTCAATTCACAGGCATTTATCCATTCCCATGGATTATCGCGCAAGTGCCTTTGGCCCATATTCCACTCAACGAAACCCATGACGGCCCGGATATCCGGTGCGCCGCCACCAACACGCCGGGCCTCCCACCGGCGATAAAGGTGCTCCCATGCCTCTTGCCCTGTTTGCATTGACGATCGCGGCCTATGCGATCGGAACCACGGAATTCGTCATCGTCGGCCTGTTGCCGACCGTCGCCACCGATCTCGGCATTACTTTGCCGCTGGCAGGATTGATCGTCTCGATCTATGCGCTCGGCGTCACCTTCGGTGCCCCGATCCTCACCGCGCTCACCGGCCGCATCGAGCGCAAGCCGCTGCTTCTCGGCCTGATGGCGCTGTTCATTGCCGGCAATGCCATGGCCGCACTCAGCCCGTCCTATGAGACATTGCTGATCGCCCGCGTGCTTTCGGCCTTTGCGCATGGCGTGTTCTTCTCCGTCGGCGCCACCATTGCCGCCGATCTCGTGCCGGAAAATCGCCGTGCCTCAGCGATCGCGCTGATGTTCATGGGGCTGACCGTCGCCATCGTCACCGGCGTTCCGCTCGGCACCCTCATCGGCCAGACATTCGGCTGGCGCGCCACCTTTTGGGCCGTCGCAGGCCTCGGCGTCATTGCTCTGACCGCAATCGCTGCCCTGTTGCCCTCCACCCTGTCGAAGGCGGCACCGGCCAGCATTCTCGATCAGGTTCGCGTGCTCGGTTCGGGCCGCCTGCTTCTGGTCTTCGGCATGACGGCGCTCGGTTATGGCGGCACGTTCGTCACCTTCACCTTCCTGGCACCGATGCTGCAGGACGTCACCGGCTTTGCCGCCTCCTCCGTCAGCCTCGTTCTGGTGCTCTATGGCCTGGCGATCGCTGCCGGCAACATCATCGGCGGCCGCCTCGCCGACCGCAATCCGGTGAAGGCGCTGATCTGGCTGTTTGCCGCCCAGGCTGCCGTGCTGGTGATCTTCTCCTTCACCTCGGTCTCGGCCATCCCTGCCCTGATCACGCTTGCAGCACTCGGCTTCCTGTCATTTGCCAATGTGCCCGGCTTGCAGCTCTATGTGGTGCAACTGGCCAAGCAGCATCGTCCCGGCGCCGTCGATGTCGCCTCGGCGCTCAACATTGCCGCCTTTAACCTCGGCATTGCTGCCGGCGCCTGGATCGGCGGTCTGGTGGTGGCCTCGCCGCTCGGGCTGCAGGCAACGCCATGGGTCGGCGCGATCCTGGTCGCCGGTGCCCTGGTGCTCACCGTCATCAGCGGCATGCTCGACCGCAAGCCGGAGCCGATTGCCCAAGCGGCCTGACCAACACGGCTTGACCAACACGGCTCACGCCACATCTATAACGACATCATTCCGGACCCGGCCACGTGCCGGGTCTCCTCCCTGAAAGGACATTTCCATGCAGACAGTCAGCGCCAACGGCGCCAATATCCCCGTTCTCGGCTTCGGCACCTTCCGTCTGCCCGGCCCGGACGTGCTGCGCATCGTGCCGCAGGCGATCAAGCTCGGTTTCCGCCATATCGATACGGCGCAAATCTATCGCAACGAGGCGGAGGTCGGCGAAGCCATCGAGTCCTCCGGCGTTGCGCGCGGCGATATCTTCCTCACCACCAAGGTCTGGGTCGATCACTACAAGCATGCCGACTTCCTCGCCTCCGTCGATGAAAGCCTGAAGAAGCTGCGCACCGATTATGTCGATCTGCTGCTTTTGCATTGGCCGAGCAGCGGCGTGCCGCTGGCCGAGCAGATCGGCGCGCTGAACGCAGTGAAAAAGGCCGGCAAGGTGAAGAATATCGGTGTCAGCAATTTCAACACGGCGCTGATGGCGCAGTCGGTCGAGCTCAGCGAAGCGCCGCTCGCCACCAACCAGATCGAATACCACCCCTATCTCGACCAGACGAAGGTTCTGGAAGCCGCCCGCTTAACCGGCATGTCGATCACCGCCTACTACGCCATGGCCGATGGCAAGGTGCCGAGCGAGCCGCTGCTGAAAGATATCGGTGCCAGGCACGGCAAGACCGCAGCCCAGGTGGTGTTGCGCTGGCTGACCCAACAGAAGGATGTAATCACCCTGTCGAAAACGGCAACCGAAAGCCGCCTGAAGGAGAATTTCGATATTTTCGATTTCGATCTTACCAACGACGAGATGGCCGCGGTCCACAAACTCGCCCGCCCCAACGGCCGCATCGTCAGCCCCGGCGGCCTGGCGCCTGACTGGGACCGGGCGGACTGATTATTGACAGCCTTACCCTGTCGCGTTCCCGCGACAGGGTAAGGCTGGTGATAAGGTCATTTTCTCATCATTTGGCAGTTCATTTGGGAAATTGCGCGATGCCAAAACCTCCGTCATTCCTGTGCCTGTCACAGGAATCCTGTGTGTCTGAACTGTGCTTTAATGGGGGCGGGCGGAAGGCCGTCGGGATCCCGGTCGTTGGAGACCGTTTGCTGGCT
>NZ_JAFCXE010000049.1:0-15122 GCF_049897905.1 Pararhizobium sp. PWRC1-1
GCCGCGTTGAGCTTCAGTTCGATGAAATAGTTTGTGGAACACTGGCGCCGAGCGCGCGGTGAAGACGGCCGGCGGGCGATTAGTCGGGTTATAGGCGATGTTCGCTTTTAGAAGTCGGACGACGTAGCTTTTGGCATAGAGACTTGTACTTTCAGTGTTCACGCACTGCTGTCACGCGGCCATAGCGGACGCCGCAGCATGCATGTTTGCTACTGTACTCGCTCGATCTGCGATGTATTTCACGTATGATAGTGGTTATTGTCCCGATGCTGTGAGCGGTTTCATGAAGCGATCGTTCACGTAGTCAAGGGGTTTGTACGTTTGCGTCTGGAGCTTCGATCGTGCTTTCCTACTTCTTTGGCCCGTACGTCCTTGTACCGGAGCAGCAGTCGCTGATGCGGGATCAGACGGCCGTTCGTGTCGGTAGCCGAGCACTGGAAATTTTGGCGGCGCTGATCGAGCGTCCCGGCGAACTGGTGGGCAAGGCTGAGCTCGTGTCGCGCGTCTGGCCGGATACCTTCGTCGAGGAAAGCAATCTCAAGGTAAACGTTGCAGCTCTTCGTCGCGCGCTTGGCGATGCTCCGGGCGGCACACAATACATAGCGACGGTGAGCGGCCGGGGCTATCGGTTCGTTTTTCCCGTGCGTATTTCGGGGCAGAGTGACATCTCCGTCACGGTGAAGTCTCAAGGTGACCGCACGCACAATCTGCCTGTTTCAACAACCCGCTTGGTGGGAAGAGGCGATGCTGTTGAAGCAATCCGGTGCGCACTTGAGGTATCGCGCCTCTTGACGATCGTTGGCCCGGGTGGCGTCGGCAAGACGAGGTTGGCTCTCGCAATAGCTGATCAACTCACTGCTGCGTATCACCATGGCATCTGGTTCGTTGATCTGGCGACCGTAAACGATGCAACTCTTGTACCCACGGCGATCGCTACGGCGATGGGGTTGAGGGTCCACTCGGCAAATATCAAAGCTGCGGTCGCCGCCTTCGCAACCGACCGGGAATTCATGCTTGTGCTCGACAATTGTGAACACGTCATCGCAGCCGTGGCGTCCTGCGCAGAAACGCTCCTAGCCGCCGCCGCGAGGGTACGGATACTCGCCACGAGCCGAGAACCCATGCGGGTTCTCGGAGAGCAAGTCTATCGCTTGCAGCCTCTCGAAACACCACCCGAAATGTCCGAACTTTCCGCAGCCCAGGCTTTGGCGTTCCCAGCGGTCGAGCTTTTCGTCGATCGCGCGGTCGGAAGTCGCGGCGAGTTCGAGCTCAGCGACGAGAACGCGCCAGTCGTTGCTGAGATCTGCCGCAGGCTCGATGGGCTGGCACTCGCGATCGAACTCGCAGCGCCCCGACTGGATGCGTTCAGTACACGCGAACTCCTCGACCTTCTCTCCGATCAGTCTCATGTGTTAAGCGATAGGCGGTGTGGCGACCCTCGCCACCATACCTTGGCTGCAACGCTGGACTGGAGCTATGGCCTGCTCGCCGAGCCTGAGCGCGCCCTGCTGCGACGCCTCTCCGTCTTTGCATGCGCCTTCAGTCTCGAATCGGCGTGCGCCGTTGCAGTCGACAAGGGTCGTGCCCGCTCCGAATGCATTCATGGTGTCGCGAACCTTGTTGCAAAGTCGCTTGTATCGACAGAGAGACGAGAGCTCGGGACGCACTACAGATTGCTCGATACTACCCGCAAATATGCGCTGCAGAAACTCGCCGAAGGCGGCGAAGCTGACAGCCTGCGCCGGCGCCACGCCGAACATCTCCTCGAACTCGCCAAACGCGCCGAGGCCGAATGGAAAATCCGGCCGACGGCCCACTGGCTCGCCGAGTACGGCCGCAAGATGGACGATATCCGCAGTGCCTTGAGCTGGGCCTTTACCGGGAACCGCAACGTTGCCATCGGCGTAGCGCTCACGGTAGCCGCTCTCCCGTTTTGGGAACATCTTTCACTCTTGGAGGAGTGCCGTACAGGGGTACAAGTTGCCCTCAGAGGTGACTTTGCCAGTTTCCGTGACGCGAGCGACGACATGAAGCTGCAGTTTGCCTATGGCACGGCGCTGCTCCATACACGCGGCCCGCTACCCGAAGTCAAGACCGCCTGGACCACAGCCCTCGGCTCCGCCAAAGTGCTCAACGACACCGAATACATGCTCAGGTGCCTGTGGGGATTGTGCGACTATTTCACCTGGACGGGCGATCACCAATCGGCCTTGGGGATGGCGGATCGGATAAGAAAGTTGGCAACCGACAGCGGCGATCTGGATGCACGCAACAATGTCGATAGGCAGACTGGAACCGCTCTGCGCTACTTGGGAGAGCTTGCCGAGGCACGGCGTCACCTCGAACGCATGATCTCCCGATACGTCCCTCCCGTGACCCGCTCCGACATTGCGCGTTTCCAGTTGGACCCACGATCTGCAGCAAGGGGCACCCTTGCAAACGTCACCTGGCTGCAGGGGCATCCCGACAAAGCGGTTGCCATGGCGCAGCGTCAATTGGAAGAGGCACGGGCCGCGCAGCACGCCCTAGCGCTCTGCAATGCCATCGTCCACACGACCTGCCCCATTGCGCTGTTGACGGGAGACCTTGCTGCCGCGGAGGGCCTGCTTGTTGGCATCGAAGCCCATGTCGCGGAGCACGCGATGTCGATTTGGAGTGCCATGAGCCGCTGCCTGCGCGCAGAGTGGCTGCTGCAACGCGGTGATCCGTCTGGACTGGCGATGTTGAGAGGCGCGCTCGATGAGCTTCTTGTGGTGGGTTTCCGCATGCGTTGCCCTTTCTATATCGGCGTTTACGCTGCGGGTCTGGGAGATCATGGGGACATTGATGCTGGGCAGACGGCGATCGGCGAGGCAATCGCGCTTTCGGCATCGACCGGGGAAATTTGGTGCATGCCGGAACTGCTGCGCATAAAGGCCGGTTTGTTGGGCAAGGAAAGCGCTAACCGGACGGTAGAAGCCGCAGAAGCCCTTTATTTTCAGTCGCTCGACCTCGCGCACCGCCAAGGTGCACTGTCATGGGAATTGCGCGCCGCAACGGCTATCGCCGAGCATTGGGTTCAGTCGGGTCAAAGCGAAAGGGCTGGCGGACTTCTGGCACCGATTTATCGACGCTTCGGCGAAGGCTTCACCACCCGAGATCTGGTGAGGGCGCGCGCACTCCTCGAAACCCTGGGGGATGCTGGCAGGGGGAGCATAAGCGCTGCTCGTCAGGCTCGTCGCGACGGGCATACATATCCGAATTCCTAGCACGTCAACGCTCGCGTACGGCGATCCAACATGAGCAGGATCGGAGCCATCGTGGCAATGCCTGCAAAGATTGTGAAGGCCTCGACGTAACGCGTACCTTCGGCGGCCATGATGTGCAGCGACGCTGGGCCAAGTCCAGCGCCCATGGTCAAAGCCATATAGTTGATGCCGAAGAGCTTGCCGAAGCTTCGCATTCCGAAGCGTTTGGACAGCAGGTAACCGATCGCGTCGCCCTCTGCTCCTGTGGCGAGGCCGAAGAAGATGGCGCTGACGTAGACCGGGATCAGATCCTCGGAATTCAACAGAATGAAATGACCGACCACGGGCGATATAAAGGCCAAGCTGGTCAACGGGACCGGGGGAAACCGATCGAGCAGCGCCCCGAAACCGAGGCGCATGACAATGAAGGACAATCCCACAAGACTCATAACCAAGGCCGCTGCTGCTGGATCGGCTCCACGATCAACCAACACGACAGGGAGCGAAATGGATCCGGCTGCGGCTGCGAAGTAGTTGAGAAAGAACGCTCCCAGCATCAGCCAGAAGCTAGCCGTCTTCACCGTCTCGCGAACAGTGTGACCCCCGCCCCCTGCGCGGTCGGGCCCCTGAAGCGCGGGTGGATCACGAATAACGAAAAGCGCCACGGGAAGTGTGACCGCGATCGATATCAGACCGGCCGCTACGAACGCAAAGCGCCAGCCCCACTCGGAAATCAGGAATGCAAGGAACGGAGGAACCGTGGCGATCCCAAGCCCCACGAAGGAAAGCATGACACCCAGTGCGAGACCGCGTCGCGCAGAGAACCATCCGACGACCACATAGGTGTAGGGCACGCCGGTCTGCGCGGCGCCCATGAGGCTTGCCACGGCGACGGCCACGATGAATGAGGGCAGATCCTGCGATGCAATTCCGACCCCGATCAGGCCGATTGCCATGGACACGGATGATACGGCAAGCACCCGGCGGGGACCGAACCGATCCGTCAACGCCCCGACGACTGGCGACATAAGACCGTTTACAATGGCTATCGGTGCGACGACCGCCGCCACCACGGTCCGATCCCAGCCGGTATCCTCGGTGATTGGCACTATGAAAACGCTAAAGCCATAGATCAGCACGATCCCGATGCTGAAATACATCCCCGCGCCGGACCCCAGCACAATTGCAATCCGTCTGACCCGCCCCGCTGTCGTTTCCATTTCCATGTGAACCCTTGCTGGCGCCGGTCGGGCGCCGCAGTCCGCTTGCGGCAAGACACCCGGTTGTCGGCAACGTGCTTAGCGGATCGCTGCTCGATTCACCAAATTTCACCGATCTTAACGCCCCTCGCAAGAGCTGGAGCGCTAATATTCGGGCAGTCACCCCGCGAACACAGGAGGCATCGATGTCTCGGGAGCAAAGACCAGATACCCAACCAGACGACCCGAAGCGCCGCGCCATACTTCGCGCCGCCGGGGGAGTTGCGATCGGTGGAATTACCGGCGCCCTCTCGGTCAACGCAACCGCGTCCGCGCAAGGAACGCCCGTCACAACCCGCGATCCAAATTCGCTCGGTGCTCGACTACAGGGCGTACAGCATTTCGGCTTGACCGTGCAGAACATGGAACGCGCGTTCGAGTTCTACACGGCCGTACTCGGTGGGACCGAAGTCTTTCGCCATGGAGACTTTCAAGGCGACGCCGTGCAGAACACGCTGCTTGCAGACCAGGAAATCTTGGCCAATCAGCTCGGTGTCAATCCGCGGACGATCGGCGTGCCCGATCTGAGGGGCGGCGCTCAACGGCTCGATGTGCGATTCATCCAGTTCGACAACGTCGTGATCGAACTTCTGCAGTATCGCGATGCCGACCAACCGATGGGCGGCCCCAAGGCTTTCGCTGAACCCGTGGAGCACATGAGCCCGGCATTTCCCCGCATGATGCACATCTGCTTCTATGTTCGCGACGATGTCGATTTCAACCAGTTCATCGCCGATCTCGAGGCGGAGTCCGCCCAGCGCGGCATGACGCAGGTGCGAGCAAATCGCATCATACGTGTTTCAACGGAAGAGGATCGAAAGGAGGCCCCCCAGAGCGCCAACACCAATAAGGTGACCGTTGCGCCATCGGACGGCTGGGAACTGATCTATTGCAAGGGCCCGGAGGGGGAGCAACTGGAGTTCGTGAAGGCGCTGGGACCCGTGAAAAAGCGGTTTGCCGATGCACTGGCGGCGCATCTGCAACTTGCAAGCGCGAAGTAAGCGCTAAAGGCATCAGCATCACTTTGCAAGCCGGGCACCCGGATTTGGCCAGCGGGCCACCTTACCGCGCTCGGCAAGATAAGGAGAAACGACATGATCACAACGCTGCGGCTGCAGGCTTCGGCTATTCTGCTCGGGGGCCTTCTCGCGGGACCCGTTCTCCAAACGGAAGCGCTCGCACAGGAAGGTCCGGCCCAGGGCTATGCCAAAATTGCAAGCGGGGCCTATTCGGTTGTTGCCGAGGTCCGTGCCAAACCGGGCAAGGAAGCCGCGCTACGGGCCGTCACGCTTCCTCTCATTGACCTTGTCCGCAGCGATCCCGCAAACCTCGTCTATTTTCTTCAGGAGAACCGTGAGATCCCCGGACACTTCATCTTCTACGAGATATTCGCCAACGAAGCCGACTTTGAGGCTCATAACGCCATGCCATATGTGAAGGAGTGGTTTGCCAAGCTGCCCGAACTCGCCGATGGCGGAGTAAAGGTGATGCGAATGCAGATCCTCGCGCCGGCTGGCGAGTAGCACACTTCCCACAAAACTAGACGTCCGCGAACGAGGGCCATCGCGGATTGCCGCGCCGCAGGCGCCGCTTTTGCACACGACACCATCAAGCCAAGAAGGAACTGCGAGATGAGACTCATGGGCAAGGTTGCGTTGGTTACAGGAGCCGCAGGTGGTATCGGTTTCGCCGTCGCGGATCTGTTCAACAGCGAGGGCGCTATCGTCGTCGCCGGCGACATCAAGCCGTCCGAAAAACCATATCCCGACGCCGTCGAAGCAATGACGCTTGATGTGACCAGCGAAGAGCAGTGGGCAACGGTCGTTTCCGCAATCGTCAGGAAGCATGGCCGACTTGACGTGCTTGTAAACAATGCCGGCATTATCGCCTACGAGCCGCTCGACGAACTGGAGATGAAGGACTGGCTGAAAATGATCGCCGTCGACCAGACTGGTGTCTTCCTCGGCATGCGGGAAGCAATTCGCGTCATGCGCAGGCAGCAAGCGGGTTCGATCGTCAACATCTCCTCGATCTGGGGCAGTGCAGCGGTTGCGGGTGCGCATTCCTACCATGCCGCCAAAGGTGCTGTCCGCAACATGTCGAAAAACGCGGCGATGACGTACGTATCCGACGGGATCCGGGTCAACTCCGTGCATCCGGGCTTCGTACACACGCCGCTGACGGATGCACAGGCGACAGAGCTCAACGAAGCTGTCATCGCGGCAACACCGATGAAGCGCGGTGGTAGGTCGATCGAGATCGCCTATGGCTGCCTGTATCTAGCTTGCGAGGAGGCAAGCTACGTGACCGGCGTCGAGTTGAACATCGACGGCGGTTATCTTGCCCAATAGCAAAAGACTTGCGGGTCATCGCGGACGGCTCTGTATTGCGAGCCGCAGAAGAAGCAGCAGCGGTGCGCCAGTCAGCTTGCCACCGACCAGATTCTTACCCAGCTCGGCGAAGCTTTCTGGACTGGCCAACGCATATTCCGTTGACCTTTGCGAACAACTTATCCCAGGCGGCATTGCTAGATGCGTGTGGGCAGTAGCCAGCGGTATGCTTGCGGCTGCGATCATCGTTCTGGTGAACCTGCGGGAGTTACGGGCGCAACTGGTCGTACCCAGGATAAGGAAACACACCCTGGACCCTCCAGTCATAGTGATGTCGCGACCGCTACAAATGCAGGTCCACAAGGGGTCGATTAAGCGGAATATTCGATTTGCTTCGTGCGCGTCGAGCGCGCGATCCCAAGCCAATGGAACTTCAGCACCGCACGGGAGTTTTCGGGCTGTAAGGGCGTTAACGCATCCCTACTGACCCTGCTTTAATGAGGCTCCATGCAAATCCAATCTCCGTTTCAATGGCTCGCCCGCTCCGGTTACGCAGCACGCGGCACCGTCTACGTTCTTGTTTCAGGACTTGCGCTGTTTTCATCTTTTGGTGGCGGAAAGCCCGACTCCAAATCTGCTCTCCAGGTTGTTCTTGAACAGCCGCTGGGCCGCATCTGGCTGGGTCTGATCGCCGTCGGCCTTGTAGGGTTCATCGCATGGCGTGTCGCCCAGGCACTCGCAAACGCGGACGGTCACCCCAACACGCTGAAGGGCTTAGGCGTCCGGTTCGGTCTCTTGATCAGCGCTGTGGTCTACAGCAGCTTGGCCATCTACGCAGCGAGCATGGCGTTCAACATCGGGGGCCAAAACGGGTCCGAGGGAGAATCCGAACTCAGCGCTTGGCTGATAGACCAGCCTTTCGGTCGCTACCTTCTCGCAGGTGTCGGTGTAGCGGTGGTAGGTGCAGGGATCGCTCAGGTTATCAAAGGCGTCGGCCACGGATATCGCAAATACCTGGACATCCCATCTACCGCCGGTACCGCCATCGACTGGATCTGCGTTTATGGCCTTGCCGCCCGCGGGGTTGTCTTCCTGATTACGGGAGTATTCTTCCTCTACGCCGCATTCGTTGTCGATCCGGATCAGGCAGGCGGAATATCGGACGCTCTGGCATGGGTTCGTCAGCTTCCATTCGGCGCTGTTCTCTATGCTGTCGTAGCGATCGGTCTTCTAGCATTTGGTCTTTATGGTTTTGTGGAAGCAGCATACAGACGTATACGACCCCCGCCCATCCCAGCACCGCTCGACGGTGTAGGGCTTTAGAGCGCATAGTCCGGGAAACGTCGCGAACGCGTGTAATCGTCGAAGTTCTCCAGCTTCGTTCCTTTTCGGAACTCGGCGGAGGCGCTAAACCATGATACCGGATATTGGTTCGCGCCATCACCAACAAGCCGGACGATCATTGACTGCAATCGCGCGGTGCAATCGAGTTGCCGATGGCAATTGTAGTAACATTGAAAAATAATCCGTGCGTTTGTGATCGGCGGGGTCGAGGGACAACACCGCACAACAACGGAGGCTGGGTACGCTTCAAACCCATGTTCAGGCCAAGCTCGCGGAACTCAAGGAGACCATCAATCTTCGCCTCACCCAGAGCATGGAGGCTGCTGTCGCGGTGGTCAATTCAGACCGCGGCAAGGGCGAAATGGATGCGATTCGCGTACAACTTGCCGCCATTGGCGCGCCGACGATTTGAAACACCGCATGTTCACCTGTATGCTACACAAAGGGCACTCGATCCATTTCTGGAGAGCGCCCTTTGCAGACCCGGACGGCAACGAACGCGCGGTTAGGTCGCTGCGTCAAGCCATCGAAACGGGTGATGATGGTAAGGTGTGATCGATAAATACGAAATTCAAGACCCTAGATCTTCCTAGCTCGCCAGTGCTTTCGCAATGGTCTTGTTGTTTGTAGATATCCTGCTAGCGAGCTCCACCGGGATCGTTTCGAAGCTGTACGGCTTCGCTAAAAAACAAAATTCTTGTCCTCCCTGGCACTCTCTTTCGGTATGGCCGCCCGAAGTGACGATCACCGCGACCCCTGCCCCGTAGCTGGTAACCAACCTCATTAGATCAAAGCCGTTCAACGCACCGGGCATGTCCACGTCGGTGATCAGTGCGTCTATGTGATGCCGACCCAACACCGCGACAGCTTCCAGGACATTCGAGGCCTCCAACACGGCGTAACCTTCGTCAGCAAGGGAGTCTGCCAGTGCCATCCTGATCAATGGCTCATCGTCTACGACTAGGACGGTTTGTTGAAACATGCTCGCCTCCGTGGTTCGTTGAATTGTCAACGCGCTCCCCACGAAATCGGTCGGCCACGATTAAAGACTCTTTGCCAACAAACTTAATAAAATGCCTACAATCGATGCCCTGCCCTCCGTGTCGGTCCTTATTTCAGGAATTCGTGATGTAATCCACGGATGGTAAAACCACCAACGTACAACGTCGATCAGTTGCTTTGGATGTCCTGGAGGTTTCCGTTCACGGCGGCGATTCGCGATCCCGCGCAGCCACAGGTTCCTCTTGATCCGATGCCAGCCCGCATCGAACCTTGTCTCGCCCTCCTCTAACGTCAGCACCATGATGCGGAAATGGTATTTATCGTCGTTCTGCAAACTGGCGTCGATGACCGTAGCGTTCTTGAATATCGCGACGCGTTAATCGGCCGACTGGACACCACATTTCGTGCGCTGGAGTTTGCCGCCACTAACGATACCGCCAACTTCCAGACCCTTTTGAGACAGGCGGTCAGCGAGCCCGGTGTCGGAGTTTACCTCGACGGACCTGACGTTCAACTTCCAAGCTCGAAGGTTCTGGCGATCAGCATGATCTTTCACGAACTGATGACCAATGCTTTGAAGTACGTGCATTCTCTAACGCCGACGTCGTAATTCACGTTTCCCGGACTTTGGGTACAAACGACCGAGGCAGGACCGTGATTGACTGCCACTGGCGAGAGGAAAACGGACCGGCCGTAAACCCGCCCGAGCGTAAAGGCTATGGCACGGATTTGATAAGAGGCGCCAATCGTTTGCAAATGCGCCATCAACTCACCTGCACGCGTGAAGCTTCATCAATTCAGGAAATCGCTAGTTGCAATTTCTCCACTGCAAACGCGGTATGACCGTTCGGAGCGCCCGTGGAACGGATGCCCCGAACAGGTAGGCTACTTCTGGATACAGGTATCAACGGTGTCCTTGGTGCATTCGTCAAGACCCGTGAAAACCGGATCTTCGACCGGCTTGCCGGCGATCAGGTCCAGCATCACCGATGGTGCCTTGTAGCCCATCTCGAACGGCCGCTGGCCGACGAGTGCCGTTACGAGACCTTCCCGCGCGATCGCAACTTCGTCGCCGATCGTGTCGGCGGCACCGATGACGAACTCATTGCTGGCGATTTTGTCAGCCAAAGGCTTGAACAAGTCGCGGTAAGGCTGCGGCGCGCCGAACAGCGGCCAGCCGCCCATAATGCCGAATGCACTGAGGTCGGGATTGGCGGCGAGGATGTCGGTCATCGCCTGAACGCCCTTGGCACCGTCATCATTGGTAAACACCGGGCACCCTGCGACTTCCGTCCAGCCGCCCTCACCCTTCAGCTCGGCCAAGCCCTTCTGGCCGGTGAGCGTGTCGCGCATGCCCTGGGCGCGCCGCAAAATGTTGTCGGCGCCCGGATTGCCTTCGATCGTGCAGATCTTGCCGCCGTTCGGCATGGCCTTTTTGATGTAATCGCCGATGCGTGCACCCATCAGATAGTTGTCGGTGCCGAGATAGGTCTTGCGAAGCGCCGAGTCTTCTGCTGCAAGATCCGCATCCAATGTCATCACAGGAATTGTCGGATTGGCGGTCTTCAGCGTCTGGGCGATCAGTTTGGCGTTGGACGGCGAAATCGCGATCGCAGCAGTGTCGGCCTTGCCCAGCATATCCTGGACGATCTGCGCTTCACCGGCCTCGTCCGAGGTCGATGCCGGTCCCGTGTAGAAGCATTCATACTCCGAGTCAGGGTTTTCCTTGTTCCATTTCTGGCAACCCTGGTTGATCGCTTCGAAAAACGGATTGTCGAGGCCCTTCACGACGATGACCAACTGCTTCTTGGCCAAAACCTGTCCAGCACTGAGTGCCAGAACGGCGACGCTAAGCAATAATAACTTCCTCATGGCTTCCTCCCTTGAACAGACGGACACGGCGTGCCCGCCACACATCAACCCGGATACCAGACAATGCGAGGATCATTTTGTGAGCGCTCGTACGTCCAGGCCGCGTCGATAAGCAATTCCAGATCGTAGACAGGTCTCCAATCCAGCAGGTGCTTGGCCTTGCTGTTGTCCATCCAGCTCGAGTAGAACTGGCTCGGTATGTCGACGGAATCGAGACTGCGGGTGCTGGCCAGGTAGCTGGCGACTTCGCCATAATCGACAGGCCGGTCCATGCAGATGTTGAAGAGTTGCCGTTTCGCGCGCGGATTGTCGATCGCGGCCAATATGGCGCTGACCAGATCATCGACATGCACGAAGTTGCGTTTCAGCGGGCGTCCGTCGGCGTCGCGCAGCAGCGGCACGGTGCCCTTGGCTACATAGCGCCGTGCGTCGGCTTCGGGAACGAGCGTTCTCCAATCAGGGCCGCCGAATACATCATCGCCAAAGGAAAGCGTATATTTAAAGTCATCCTTTTCCATGATCCAGGGAGCTCGCAGACAGCAGCCGTTGATGTCGTACTGGATGCCGAACTGTTCCAGCATCACCTCTTCCAGAACTTTCGACAGAGCGTAGCTTCCCGGATACGCGCTGTGCGGAGTCTGCTCGGTGATTGGACTTTTGTGGCGATAATAAAAATGCCCGATTCCGGCATCGCCGCCGATCAAGATGAACTGTCGTGCGGAGGCGCCAGCCCGGAACGCCTCCAGCAACCAGAAGAGCCCCTTGACCGTGATGTCCATCACGTGGGCTGGTGTCTCCTTGCAGGTGGCGAGGTGTACGACATGGGTGGCGTCGGCGAGTGCGGCGGTCACGACGTTTCGATCGGCGATCGATCCGCGCATCACCTCGACCCGGTCGGCCTCGTCGCACAACCGGTTGTGGCACAGCGCGCGAATGCGCGCATTCGAAAATCGCGGATCGTCAAGCAGCCCAGTAATGAAGTGCCGCCCGACCTTGCCCGTAGCACCGGTGACAAGGATAAGCATGCTCTCCTCCCAGCAACAGCTAATATCCGCGCGCTCCGTTCGTCAACGGGTATTTGTATTCACAAATGGAATATTGTGGCGTGCGGTTCGATTCACCATACAATCGATTGACGCTGTCGCCCGGTTTTGCGTAAATGCATAGTGTCGCCTCTTCTGGGATGGAACAGGAAGGGCGATGCGCGAGGGCTCCGCGCGAGCACGATGAGCCCGGCTCGGGGCGGTCATGCGCCTCAGGGCTTGGGGAGGCTAGAAGTCTGGTGGCGGTTCTCGAACTCACCAACATCTCCAAACATTTCGGCGCCATCCAGGCGGTCAATGACGTTTCGTTTCTCCTTGAGGCGGGGCAAGTGGTCGGTCTCATGGGCGACAACGGCGCCGGTAAATCCACCTTGGTCAAGATGATCGCCGGCAACTTCCGACCGAGTCACGGCGCGATGCGGATGGACGGCGATGAACTCGTCCTTCATCGCCCAGTGGAAGCGCGCCAGCACGGCATTGAGATCGTTCACCAGGACCTTGCTCTATGCAACAATCTGACGGCTGCGGCGAACGTGTTTCTGGGGCGTGAATTGCGCCGCGGCGTCGGCCCCCTGAAGGTGCTGGACTACGCGGCAATGTACCGGCGCGCTGGCGAGATTTTCACGGCGTTGAAGTCGGAGACGCGCCCACGCGACCTCGTCAAGCAAATGTCGGGCGGCCAGCGCCAGGCGGTGGCGATCGCCCGGACGATGCTATCGGAGGCGAAGATCGTACTCATGGACGAGCCGACGGCGGCCATTTCGGTCCGCCAGGTGGCGGAAGTCCTCAATCTGATCCGCCAATTGCGTGACCGGGGCATCGCCGTCGTATTGATCAGCCATCGCATGCCGGACGTCTTTGCGGTTGCCGACCGCGTCATCGTGATGCGGCGGGGCAGAAAGGTCGCTGATAAGCCAATTGCGGCGAGTTCGCCCGAGGAAGTGACCGGGCTTATTACCGGCGCGATCGAACAGGTATGATTAAAGCAAGTCAACCAGATCGGATGGAAACGAAGGTCGGCGATGACAATTACCCTTGATCAGACGATCAGTCAGAAGCAGCAGGGCTGGCTTGCGGCGATCTTAGGGAGGCAGACCTTCTGGGTCCTGCTCTCCGTCATCCTCGCCTGCATTTTTCTCTCTTTTGCCACCGATTCCTTTGCGACAACGAAGAACCTTTACAACATCACGCGTAACGTCACTTTTGTTGCGATCATCGCACTCGGCATGACGATCGTTATCATTACCGGCGGGATCGACTTGTCGGTGGGTTCGGTGCTTTGCCTGTGCAGCATGGTGCTGGCGGTTACCATGCATGCCGGCTACAGCATCGAGGTGGGCATCGCCGCTTCGATCGGCACCGCTCTTGTGATCGGGGCGTTCAACGGGGTGCTGATCGCCTATCTGGGCTTTCCACCTTTCGTCGTTACGCTCGGCATGCTCTCGATAGCGCGCAGCCTGGCGATGGTTGCGTCCAACAACACGGTCGTCTTCCAGTTCGGGCCAGATCACGACAAATTGCTGGCGCTGGGTGGCGGCGCCTGGTTTTTCGGGATTGCCAATCCGGTGCTCTACATGATCGTCCTGGCACTGCTCACCGGCTTCATGCTGCGCTGGACCAGGTTCGGCCGCTATGTCTTTGCAATTGGCGGCAATGAACACGCCGCGACTTTAACGGGTGTCCCGGTACGAAGGATCAAGGTCGCAGTCTACATGATTTCGGCACTGTCGGCGGGGATCGCCGGCATCATTCAAACTGGCTGGCTCGGCGCCGTCACCACCAATATCGGCGCCGGAATGGAGCTTCAGGTCATCGCCGCCGCAGTCATCGGCGGCGCCAATCTGACCGGAGGGGTTGGCACCGCCTTTGGTGCCTTGATCGGGGCGGCTCTGATCGAGGTGATCCGCAACAGTCTCGGCTTGCTGGGCATCAACGCTTTCTGGCAAGGCAGCTTCGTCGGCGGCGCCATCGTGCTTGCCGTCCTGACTGATCGGATTCGCAACTTTCGGCAAAGTGAATAGCAAGGTATTGCCAGCCACAATAGGCATGTCAGCTGAGGTCAGGCGGTGAACCGCTGCGAGTGCATTACAACGTGCGAGGGGCGCTGTGCACGCCGTCCGAGGGACGAATCGTTGGACACTATGCCCGGGTTACTATGCGTTAGCGCGCCCAGCCGTGACACCATCAACCGTCTTCTGCGTCTTGGTCTCCCGGCGTGACGGCGGCAATTCGATCTCTTAGTCGGCGCCGGTGCGTTGAAGCAGGGTCACGTAACGATAGCCCTCCTTGCCGAACCGCTCGCCCGAATATTCCAGATCAAAGCCACCAATCGAGGCGACGACAATATCACATTCGTGCTGGAGCTGAACCAGGGTCAGAATCTCTTTCATCTGCGCCCTGCCCGCCAGCTTGCGCTCATCGAACACTATGCCGCCGACGCCCATGACAAAAGTATCGCCGGAGGTCGAAACAAGCCGCTCGATGTCGTTTCCAATCTTGCGGCGGGCCGAGACCTCGATTGTCACACTCGGCGTCGCGGATCTGCCGGCGGATGGCAGGCAGGTCATCGACATGGGCGGCGCGTAGGCGATCGAGCCGGGCGATCTCGGACTCGAGCCCTGCCTTCTGCATCAACCGTGGATCGCCGGAAGCAATAGCCTTGGCCATAGCGAACTGATTGGCCTGCCCCTCATACGATTGAAAGGCTAAGCAAATTGCGCTCGGCCCACAGTCCCTCCCGCTGCTCGATGACAGGCTGCCTGATCTCAGCCCCTTCGGTTCCAACCGTAATGCCCTCGAAGCGAAAAGTGCTACTGTCTTTGCACCATCTGGAGGGGCGTATTCATCTTCCGACGATCTTTTCGACGAGATCGGACGGATGTCGCATTCCGCAGGCTACTGAAGGCAGTGGAACATTCATGCACCGCATTGGTTACAAGAGGTGTAAACGAGGAACATCCCATGAGCACCTATAAGGACGAGCGCGGCGATACGGTTTCGAGTGTGGAGACGCAGAAGGTCGTGGAGGCTACGCCCCTGCAATCA
>NZ_JAFCXE010000050.1:0-13079 GCF_049897905.1 Pararhizobium sp. PWRC1-1
GCTTGTTCTTCGAAGTCGGCATGGCGCGGGCAGTCGCCGATAGGCTTACAGAGGGAGCACGCATATTGGGATTGCCCGAATAGCTTGGTGGGCCGTCGATCGCAACCGCCAGGCCACCTTTCCCGACAAGTGACAAAAGGATATTCGGAACTGCTGCGCCTTGGCCGCCGACGCCTCGCACCGTAAGGTCCGGAAATGGCGCGAACGGGACGCCAGCCGTGGTCGCCTGTTGTCCCGAAGCGGTCATTTCGGACGCTCGCTATTCATCGTTTCGGCGAGCACTGCGTGGCCGCGACCGCGAGGACGCCCCTGGTGTGTGTGCACCCAGAAGTCGCTTTGCCGCCGCGGCCGCAGCATCGGTATAGCTTCGGTTACTGTGAATGAGGACAAGCGGTGATCAGGGCCGATTTTGGCGACGGCGGCCGACTGTGTCTCTGGGATTGTCTCAGCCGAAATGCTGCCATTCAGCCCGGTAGCTCCGGTTCGTGTGCGGGTTTGTCGAACGATTGGAGACCATCGACCGGCGTCCACGACCGATGATGGAAGCGGACAGCAGGCCCAGAAAATAGACGAAGTCCATGGTCTGTTTCCACGGCTTCAGCTTCCGCCCAAGGTTCTCGGCATGCACGCCGAGGTATGGAAGCGAGTTTTGACCATCGCCTGTCGACCGACCCCATCGGGAGGCGGTGAATAGATTTTGCCTTTTGAGAGAGGATGGTCAAGGGTGTACGCATCCCGGAACTGTCGCCAGAAGTTAGGCTGCGACTTCCCGGATCGCTCGCGCAAAGACGGGCAACGAGCGCTCCACCATCCCGTCGTTTGCAGTCAAACTGATGCGCAGACGTCCAGGCAATTGGGCAACGCTGCCGGGCAGCACCCAGACACCGTCAGTTGCGAGGCGTGCCGCGAAGGCCACGTCGTCCGGTATTGGGGAGCGTGGAATGAGATAGAAGGTACCTTCAGGCACCGGCAGGTCGTATCCCGCTGCCCTCAGGCCCTCGACCATGCGATCGCGGCGCCGCGCGAGGGCTGCAACATCTATGCTGAGCTTCTCCAGATCAGGCAGCGCCCGCTGCAGGGTACGGCCGGCGAAAGCCCAACCGTGCGAAACCTGTGCCATGTCGACAACCTCACGCAGCCTTATGCGATCGGCTTCGGGCATGTCCGCCCCGAGTGCGAGCCAGCCCAGGCGCTCGCCGGGCGCGAGCAAGGTCTTGCCGAAGGAATAGGCGATCAGCGTGTGCGGGTAGCTCTCGGCCGGACTGATATGCGCATGGCCGTCAAACACCAGTCGCGCATAGGGCTCGTCGGCAAGGAGATAAATCACCTTGCCAAATCTTTCGGACGCGGCCGCGAGCTTGTCGGCGAGCGCGTCGAGTTGAGCGGGGGGAAAGATGCGGCCGGTAGGGTTGTGCGGCGTGTTGACCACCACCACGCGGGTGCGCTGGGTGATCGCTGCCTCGATCCTTTCGAGATCGAGGTCATAGGTTTCCGGTGCCAGGTCGACGGCGACGGGTGTCCCTGCCGCACCGCGAATCAGGGCGCCATAGGCGAACCAGCCGGGACGCGGATAGATGACCTCCTCTCCCACCTCAAGCACGGCGAGCAGCGCCGCCGCTATCGCGCCGAACCCTCCGGCTGTAATGGCGATGTCGGCCGGTTCGTAGGAGCGGCCGCGCGCTTCGCTCAGCCCGCGAGCGACCGTCTCGCGCGCCACAGCGTCGTATTTCTGGTAACCGAACCAGTGAACATCCTGCGGTTCGGTGTGGCGGACCAGCGCATCGACGAGGCCGCGCAACGGCGTTTCCTGCGGATTGCCGAACATGAAATCGCAGGCATCCGGCCCTAGGCCGTCGCCCTCCAGAACGTTCCGCGCAAAATCCATGACCGTGCGCATTTCCTCGGTGACGGCGAGCATCCGGCTGGACATGGTGGCAATTGGCACGACGCACTCCCCATGCTGCAGGCGGCGCATGTCCCCCCGACGAAACCGACCTTTGCGTAAATTACCATTTTTGGCGGCATGCGCGTAGTAGAAAGTTCTTGTGCATTTTACCTTTGCGCAATCTGCAGAGAACCGACGCACACAACCGTGGGTAAGACCAATGGCCGCGTCTCTAATCGGGCATTTGGGTCAAGCTCTTCTGGTCTTTGATAGCCTAATCGTTCACGCCGGTCACGCTTCTCTTAGCAGTCTGTTGGCTCCCTTGTGTTTGGAGCCGCTGCACGCATGTATGGGAACAGGCTCTGGAGAACCTCGCTTTGGGACACGCTCCTGGCGCAGCAGACATTGACGGCTTCATCCATCCCGTCGTCCGCGTGGGACGATCCGGCCAAGATCGAATTCGAAGGCTATGTCACATCATGTCGAAGCCTCCGATCCGAACCGGAACTCTGTGCCGTCGACCCACTGCATAGAGCGTCGCCGTAGTCGAGCGCCCATTCGGTGATAGACTGTGCGACCCCTTCAAAAAGCAAAAGCGTGCTATCGTTGATACGTTCGACGGGGAGAGGCTCAATATGATCGATCGGTGGTACTTCACTTACAACGAATGGAACAGCCTCTTGAGGCTCTACAGACACGAGAGCGCCACCCTCACGGACGACATTGACCGAAAATTCCGTGAGCTTGGCTTGACTGAGGGAACAGGTCTTACTGACGCTGGAAAGCAACTTGTCGAGCACGAGCTTCTTATGGAGCGGAGGAAGCGGCTTCAGCAATGAAGCGTAGACTACGCTCCTGCCGTTGTTTGTCCCTGCAATTGCAAGGTGTGCATTGAGGTTGCCAGTTGGTGCGCGACCAAAACGGGCGCTTGTCGCCTTTGTGCGGAATGACGTGATCGACCACGTTCGCGGTATTGCCGCACTTTCGGTAATGCGGGTGCATGGCGAGATAGTCGGCACGTGCCTTTCGCCACTCATGGTCATAGCCGCGTTCGCGCGATGACGGGCGTCGGCGGTCGTGGGGGTAGCGGCGTCTGCGGCAACCCTGCGCCCCAATTTAGGAGTTTTTCAGCACGATGGCCCTAAGCGGAAATAATTTCCCCGCAAAGGAGGGTCCCCAGCCAGCATCGCTGCGATCGCAGATTGCGCCCATGAGCTCACTAATCGAAAGTCGCCATGGCGACGGTCGTTCTATTAACCGGCTGAAAATCATGGAGATTCTCGGATAGGAGCAGGACGACGCTGATATCGAGATGCAGCCGAAAATTGCGGTGGCCTGGGCAACCTGGATTCTCACATGATTTCAATGACTTAATGAAATGGCCTTGAAATTCCCTATGTTTTTCCGCCGCGAGCGACCGTGGATGCCACCTTTGTGCCCTGGCTTTGGGCGTCAGTCAACAGCACGGGCGAGCGGCAATAATTTCCGCTTTCAGGGCCGAAGTCGCCATCTGGCGATCACCACGTGTATGACCGCTTTGCGCCCCCATATCGGTCGTAGAGGGTCGTCATCGCGCGAGCCCCAAAACGGACATAGCTCTGCGGCGGCGTTATGTTTCCTGCGCGTCGATATCATTGAAAAACTCGAGAGAGTATCTGCTCGTCCGTCAGTTCGGGCCTTCTTTTGCAGCGGGCTACGCGTTGTCGATCCCCGCGCCTCGGCGCAGGGTATCATCTACGCCGCCGTCAGGCGGCGATAGCGCCTTGCAGCTGGAATGGTCCGGCACCTTCCCGTCCAGACCGAGCCGGCAGAACCAGCGATAGGCAAGATTTAAATGGACCTCTTCGCACAACCGTCGCTCGGAACGGATGCCCATGCAGTAGCCGATGATCAGCATCCGCATCATCAGTTCTGGATCGACGGAGGGCCGTCCAGTGCCACTGTAGAACGGCTTCAGCCGCGCCCGCACACCATCAAGATCAAGATGGCGGTCAATCCCGCGGAGCAGATGGTCAGCAGGAACGTGATCATCGAGGCAGAAGTCGTAGAAGAGCTGCGCCGGAGCCGTCTGACATCCCATCATCGCTCAATCCTCCGCAAATCAATGGCAGAATTGAATCAGGAAGGCTCAACAAAAGCAACCCTGAATTGAGAACTCAGCAGTTTAACCACTGGGAGAGCTTGCACAAACAATCTGTTGTTAGATTCCAGTGAAACACAGACAGCGACATGCAGCGGAAAACAAAATGCGCCCAGCTTTTAGATATATTGCAGCAGCAATTGGATTTGGCATCCTCATCAGCGTTGGCGTGGTCGTGAAGGGACTGCTTGATGCCAACGACTACATTGGCCGCTGCGCTGACGAAACCTCAGGACGATACATTTTCGACAAGGAGGCGCGAGCCACCGCCTGCAAATGATCGAATAGCCGCCAGACGAACGGATACGAGTTTTTCAACGGTATCCGTCAGAAGCGGACGTCGCAGCGGATTACTTCAAGCTCTTCAGATAGGCCATTAGGTCGTCGATTTCGGAGCGCCAGAGTCCCCAGAAGCGCATCTTGGTTCCCGGCACCTTTTTCTTGGGGCTGTACAGGAAATCGCGCAGCGCCTGCTCTTCCCATACGAGGCCTGCCTCGCCAGCAGCTCTCATGGCATGGGAGTAGGCGTAGTCTGGAAGTGACCCGGCCCTACGTCCGATGATTCCCTTTAGGTGCGGGCCAAACACATTCCGTTTCTCGTCGAGAACATGGCAGGAGCTGCACCGTTCGTAGATGCGCCGGCCTCGTTCAGAGTCTGCCGCAGACACTGGCGCGGCTGTCGCTAGCACCAGGAGGATCGACGCCACTCTCCTATCGCGGATCATTGAAAGAAGGCTCGGACAACGAGGCGGGCTGCCGTCACGATACCGAAGCCAGCCACGGCCAATGCTTCTGATCAAGCAAGTGTCCGGTTCCTGTCGCTTGTCGACGTTCCCGTTCAAGGGTCGTTCCCGCATTCCCGCGCGACGCAGCCGAATTGGGTGTGGTGCCATCAAGGCAGGCTCAAATCCAAACCAAGCATCCTGCTGAGGACATATGCAATGATCCCCACGACCAGAAGCAATAGAAGGAAGACCGCGGCCAGCATGCCGCCCGTGCGCAGGACGGCTCGCCGTTCCTCCGTCCCCGCCTTATCATAGTGCCACTTGACTGCGAAATACATGCCAATGCCCAATACCAGTGCCTTGAACGTGCCAAAGACAATAGGTGTCCACTCCATAATATGCTCTCATGTAGATTAGCGACGCGCGCTATGACTTACTCCGGGCAAGCCATAGCCATTCAGATGCGATGCTTAGGTGTATCGTCAGGCGGCTGCTCGAATATTCACGCCGCTTGCTTTCTCCGGAATTTCGATACGTTCCGCTTTATCCTTCATGCAGAACCGGCTTCCTGTGAGCCAGCCTTTCAACAGCAGAATTGGCAGAAGACAAGCCAGAAGCACAGGAGGGAGAGCGATGACAAGGTGCGCCCAGACAGAGGGCGAGTAAGCAATCTGTATCCAGCACACCAGCGCAACACCGACTATACATATGAAGCAAATCACATAGATACCCAGACGATCCTTTGGCTCGGTTGGGGAGTGTACCGGGCCATTAAACCCGGTCTTGCCCGGCGACAGCGGAAGCGATTTGTTGGTCATTGCTTTTATTCCCAAAGATAGGAGGCGGTGAAGGCGAACTGGATCCCCACCAGCATCTGCGATTCAAGACCCAGAAACGTCATGGCGGTATCCGGCCGAAACAGCGTCGGCGGATGAGGAGCGGTAGCCGAGGCTTCTCAGTTTGTGCCTTGCGCGGTGGGCGGCGTTTTCGGCCTGACATAGTCGCGGTCGATTTTGCCCTCTTCTGCCTTGTAGAAAAACTGGCTGTTGACGAGCCAGCCCTTGAGCGGCCTCAGCGGCAGAAGGCACGTCAGCAGGATGAGCGGGGTCGACGTCAACAGGTGGACCCACCTCGCGGGCGAATAGACAACTTCGATGTAGACCGCGATGGCGACGACCGGGATGCAGGTGAAGCAAATCACGAAGAAGGCGGGGCCATCGGCAGGGTCGGCAAAAGAGTAGTCCAGGCCGCAGGATTCGCATCGCGGTTTCAGCGACAGGAAGCCATCGAAGAGATGGCCTTGTCCACAACGGGGGCAAAGGCCGTTGATGCCGGTCCGGATGGGGGGAAGTGGCGGCCATTCGGTGTTCATGTCGTTATCCTCGCAGGAAGAATTGATTGCATACAATACACATACAATATTCCTAACAATGCGGTAACTGTACAAACCGTCGCAGGCCTGGATGACAGGCTGACGGCTACCAAAGATGAATTGGTAGCGAATGTTCCCAGCCTCTTTTTTTGCTGGTCGTTTAGTTGTATCGAGTTAAGCGAACCATATAATTCAGATTGATAGGATCACGGCGGACCCTCCCATGGCTGCGACATCATGGATACCGAAGCTCGGCTCCAGGGACGGGCCGATCTACCTTGCGATCGCTGACGCGCTAGCTGCCGACATTGCCAGCGGACAGCTTACCGAGGGTGCTCGCCTTCCGACGCAGCGCAGGCTTGCGGACGACCTCGAAATCGACTTTACGACAGTAAGCCGCGCCTATGCGGAGGCTCAGAGTCGGGGGTTGATCGAAGGCCGCGTTGGCCAAGGCACTTACGTGAAGGCGCGGCGAAACGCTCCAGCTCGCGCGCAGCCTTCAGGGCTGGTCGACATGAGCATGAACCTGCCGCCGCGTTTCCAGAACCGCTCCCTCACCCACCGGATTTGGGAAACTGTCAGGGACCTCGAGGATCAGGGTCTCGACCTTCTAATGCGCTACCAGGAGCCGGGAGGGATCATGGAGGACCGGATGATCGCGACGTCCTGGCTGTCGCGCAGACTTCCGGATGCCGCTCCTGATCGCGTCCTCGTCGCAGCAGGTGCTCAGGGTGCGCTGAATGCTGTGCTGAGCGTTCTGACAGAGCCGGGCGACACGGTCTGCGCGGAGCAATTGACCTATCCCGGATTCAGGTCCGTCGCCTCGCATCTGAAGCTGAAGCTCGTGCCGCTGGAAATGGACGAGCATGGCTTGCTTCCTAAGGCATTCGAGCGAGCCTGCCAGAATGGAGAGCCGAAGGCGCTCTACTGCATGCCAACGCTCCACAACCCCACGACGCGGACCATGCCGCTCGCCCGACGTCGCGAGTTGGTTGAGCTGGCCCGATTGCATGATGTCCCAGTGATAGAGGACGATGCCTATAGTGCCCTGGTTCCCGACGCGCCTCCGCCGCTCGCCGCTCTCGCACCAGATATCGTCTACCATGTGGCGAGCTTGTCGAAGTGCCTGTCTCCCGCCCTGCGCGTCGCCTACATCGCTGTACCGGAAGGACGATCTCTCAGGCTCGCCAGCGCCATCCGCGCTTCGGCTTCGATGGTTTCTCCGCTCACCAGCGCGGTTGCCTCGCGATGGATCGAGAACGGGCTCGCGGACATGGTGCGCGACGAGATCATCCGGGAGAGCGCCGAGAGGCTGCAAGTCCTGAACGCGACGCTGCACAAATATGCCGAGACCTCATCTGGAGGGTTCCACGTCTGGATGCACGTCCCGGAACCTTGGACACGCGGCGAACTCGTTTCGAGACTTCGTTCTGTCGGCGTCGCCGTCGTCGCCAGCGACGCCTTCGCTGTCTCAAGCCCTCCGGAGGCGATCAGGATCGGACTTGGCGCTCCGGAAAGCTTAGAGGAAGTAAAGCGGAGTATGGCAGTGCTCGCCGACCTGTTGTCCCAGCAGCCGGCGATCTCGACAATGGTGGTTTGACGCCATTTGCAGGTCCGCTTCGGGGCCGATAGCGGACTTCGGCGAACCGCGGCGGTCCGGCTGCTTTCGTCTCTTGCGTTCGAGAAGCAGTCAGACCGCAGGCGGCCCCGAACTTCTCATTGATGTGAGTTGATGCGGATGTCGATTGGCGGAGGGTAGAGATGAAAACCACCTCCAAAACCGGTCTTGAAACTTGGCGTTGCCCACTTGGAAAACGTCCGAACCTACTCAATCCGTCCTCATGAAGACGAACGGATCCTCATCTGGATCGTATGGAACAACAGTATTGGCCACTATGATATTCATGCTTGGCCCTGGAGATACCGGCTCGGATTCGAGTTCTGCTGCGTGCTCCGTACAACGCGTTGCATACAAGATGCCATTATAGGTCAGGACGCCGCGACGGCCACAATGCTCGCAAACGTGGAATGACCTCGCCTCGGCCAGGTAATACGCCTCGTCAATGCCGATCCAGTCCCTTTGCGGGGTATCGGCCAGTCTGTAATAGATCCTCAGTCCTCCCATCTTTTCTTTGATCTGCAGCAGATGAAGGGTCCCGCCTTCGGCGGCGGTCACCTGTTCCGCCGTTACGAGGAAGGCGCGGATGATGTCCGCCCAGCCCTCGCCACACTCGATGCCGAATCGTAGATTCCCGAATGTCAGGTGCGGATATCGGTTCGCGAGGTCGGCGATCTTGTCCATTTCCGCTTTCACCAGTCACGCGCTTGCATGCCAATTGAATCCTTCGCGTCGCGACAATGTCGTTTCGAGCGTTGAGCGATCCCCGCGATCAACATCCGACGGCCGTCGAAGCGTGGCGGCGGAACCAGCCGGACCTTCGGGTGTCAGGCGACGCGGCGCGAGCGTTCGTGGCCGGCGGCGCTTGAAACGCCAGCCGCCACCTTCAAGTCGACGAGATTCTCATCGTCCGTTCAGTGACCAGCTTCTCGGCCAGAAATATGAGCCTATCCTTGTGTTCGGCCAGAATGTCCTTCGCACCATCCCACTCTTCCCGAAGAATTCGATCGATTTCGGGACGGAAATAGGCAGGGGGTCGATAGGATTCGGTTGCGCGGCGGTGGTCGATTTCGAAGCGAGGGCTGTCTCCCATCCCATAGCTGACGACCATGCATGTCGCGATCCGCGTCGCTTCGTCGAGGTCCGAGCCAACGGTCGCAGAACCTCCGATTGACCGACCTCCCAAAACGACGCCTTCGGCCGCCATGCCCGCCAAGGCTATTCGAATCCTTGCCCGGAAGAACTTCTCCGTCGGCAGAACGTGGCCCTTCATGTCGCCGGTCATGCGGCCACCCGACTGAAAACTCCCTTCGATGATCGTGTCGTTGATTTTGACCGTCACGACGTCCACGAACCCCGATGTCAGTGCGACCATCGCGTGCCCGCATTCATGCGTCGCTATGCGATGTAGCAGCGCACCGTCGAGCTTGATCAACGGGGGCATGCTCGCTTCGACGTCGTCAACTTTAATGTTCCGGTCCTTTGCACGCGCCAATCGTTTCGCCGCTCGTGCCAACCTTTCGAGATCGGCGGGCGAGGCGCCATCAAGCTGATCCGTCAACGGCGCCAGCCTTTCCGGGTCAATCCCGCCGAGGTGATACGAAAGGATTGCAGCTCGCTCCTCCGGTGTGGGAAGCTCAAGGCTGATGTGATGCTCGAAACGGCCCGATCTGAGTATGGCCGGTTCTATGTCCCCTGGTCTGTTTGTGGCCGCGAGCAAAATCACGCCGGGCCAGTCGGCCGCAGTACTGGTGAGCTCAAGAAACGAATTGACGACCTGCGTCTCATAGTATGCGGTCGGCTGCTCCGGTGCTCGCGGTTTCCGATCGAGTCCAGCTCGTCGATAAACAGCAATGCAGGAGATTTCGACTTTGCCTCGTCGAAGGATTTGCGCATAGACCCGAGCATGTCGCCAAGATGTCCGTCTCCGGCGGATTGCCACTGGCCGGCCGACGTTGCAACGAGTATGAGGTCGAGCTCCGCGGCCAGCGCCTTGGCGAACATGGTCTTTCCGACACCCGGTGGACCGACGACAAGGGCGCCTCTGTCCAACTGCGACCATGCAAGCTTCTTGTCTTTCCATGACAGCAGGTCAATCGCGAGTTTTGACGCCCATTCTCGAGCTGGCTCAAAACCCGGCAATTCGCTGAGGCGAGGTCCTTCGAGCACGCCCGGATCCCTTACTAAACGAAGGGTGTCGAAGCTGAAGTCAGAAAGTGAATATCGGGAGACCAGCGCCTCGATCATTTCCCAATCCTCACCGGCCACGGCTTCTGCAGTGGTGGCGTCAAGGCGAGGTCGCCGGGCCAACTTGCGGACGGCGTTCAGGTGTCGAGCAGTCGGTTTCTCGACGATGACTGTGGCGTCGGCCGCGACTCGGACAGCCTTAGAGAGTGCTTCAATGTTATCGGTGAGCACGATCGTCTGCGCATTATAGGTTAGAAGGTCGAGACCAACCGTCTTTTTCGAGCCGTACGCTTTCGAGACTACGCGGTGCATAGATGTCTCCGCGTTGAAAAACGCGCGTGCTTGTCCAGAAAACAGGAGTTCTGCGGCGCGTTCAAAACGGGGAAACCAACTCTTGTCAACAATGACGATCATAAGACCCGCGGCGCCTCCGCGGAACTGACGCGTATGTTTCAAAGCGCGCCGCAGTAGGGAATACGCGAGCATGACCGCAGGCCGCTTCTTGACCTCTTTGAACGCGGCAGAGGTCATTCGATGCTCATGACAAGGTCCTCGGTCTGGGCTCGCCGAGCCGATACCAGCGGCTCAGCGTGCGAACGAAATATTCGTCGTCGGCGCGGAGGTGCGCGTAGACCTCGCTGGTGACGATCCCGTGCCCATTGGGCAGCGATGGGTGCCCTTCGACGACGCCTTCCAGACAAGGCACTTTTCGCCAAGAGTGGACCCATTGATCCAAGAAAGGCACGGCCAGCAGCGCTGGCGACGTGACGGTGCCGGACTCAAGCCGTTCGAGGTCGGCGAGCAATTTTTTCAGACGCCTGATTTCGGCTGTGATGCGGGTGGGCATGATTGGTATTTCCTATGGGGGTCAGGTTCTCTTTCAAGGATCCAGCGACGCAAGCGCGATCGGCCACGCACATGGTCGCAATGCGCGTAGCGAGGCTTCGCTTGCTCGTTTGGTGCTTGAACGCCACGCAGAAGCGCTCGGATCCGCAGTCGGGTGATCCGTTGGAATCAACGCGCTAAAGATTGGCTTATCACTGGGGCGACCGCGAAATCGTCACGTCACGTGCGGGGCATTCAATGTCGGCATAGACTCTCCATGATCGATCTCCTGACATTCTCCCGAGCATGTTCAAACCGAAGGCAGGCATCCGCTCCGGACGCCGATCCGGCTTCGGGTCGTCGTGTCCGCTTGTCGTCGAGATGCGCCGACGCAAGAGCGTCCCATCACGATGAGTCCACGAACCTGGCGCGCCGTTGGGCAAAGGATCCAACGGCGGGCGGGAAGTCACGACCCTCCAGACGTCCTCACAGGCGCACTGTAGCCTCCATAGGACTCCGGCGAATCCATGAGGGCGAACGGGCATGCAAGCGGATCTTCCGAGCTCGGCGTGGCGGCGTCGAGCAGCTCGAATCCTTTCGGACCTCCCTCCTCACGGTCGTTGGAGACGACTCCGTCGCGTCCATTGCGGCAAGGATTCGACCGCGGTCCCACCGTTGTCGGACGGGACAGTCCGGGTAGACTTAGCTCCGATCTGTTCGCGTGTCCGCGGGTGCTGGCGGTCGACATTACCCACTATGTAATCTCTATGCTCACCACATGATCATATTGGCACCTTCAATCTCGCGTGTCAACAGTTGTGCAGCATGCTCAGGTCGCGAGCGGTCCAATCCGACTCAGCGTTTCTTGACGCCAACCCGCTGATGGATTCGAGCCCGGCTAGGACGCTTCGAAAAAAAACCCATCAAATAGTTGACAACGAAGTTGACACGGAACCGCTTAACATGCATAATATCTGCCCTCCCATTTTCCATGTAGACGTCCGAATAGCGCCGTGCTATAAGCGGCTCGTACTACCGCAAAGCATGAACTCTGAAGTACGGACCCCGGTCTCCGGGGCGCCGACGGTATCTTGTAACCAAGGAGAATATGCATGGACGATCGCATTGGATTCTATACGTTTGCCGACCTGTGCCGCATTCTGCGTCTGTCGAAGAAGACCATATATAGATATCTCGAACGCTTGCCCGGCTTTCCGAAGCCGGTGAAGTACTGGCCCGACGGCGACGACCGTTGGTTCATTCCGGACGTCCACGAGTGGATCCGGAAGATCGTGTTGAAGAGATGAAGATGTCGAACGAGAGCAAGACAGGTGAATCGACCGCTTCCCACGCGGCGCTCGTTGGCGGTGCTCAACGAGGCCGACAGGGGGGAGTTGCCGTGACGTTGTCTGCCGATCGTCCCGCGCCGACGCCCGATGCTGCGTACATCGTGCGCCCGAAACGCAAAAAGGCGGCCCTCACGGGCCGCCTTTTTGCGGTGATAGACTGCAGCAGTGCCTTGCCACGCCCCTATCGGGCAAAGTGCGCCGATCACGCGCGTCGCGGGATGCGGACGACCGGGTTAGATGGCGCCATGCCTTCGGAAGGCGTCATCGCATCGGACGTACTGCCAATCCATACTTACGGCGCGCCCCCCTTTTCTGGCCGCTCCACCGCGCCGACGGCCCGATGAACCGGTCAAGACCGAGGGATGTTGACGCCGGAGGCTGGACGGACGACACTATGGGAGGAGCAGGCAGGAACGCGAGGAAGCAGCAAGTGAAATCCGCCTTCGACAGATCATGGGAACCGGCGCGCAAATCGTCTGCAGATCGGCGTTGCCCAGATTGTGGCCCAGTTTCCCGGACGACGAGAACTGCACACGCGCCCTGGGGCGCTGCAACCTTGATAAGTCACTGGAAAGTTTGGTTGCGGGGGCAGGATTTGAACCTGCGGCCTTCAGGTTATGAGCCTGACGAGCTACCGGGCTGCTCCACCCCGCGTCACCAGCGTACTCGGCGGAGCCGAATATCGCTACAAGGAAACCGCCTTGTAGCGGTTATCGTCAACAGCGCAAACCGAAGGTTTGTCGCTTACAGGTTGGGCCGTATTTCCCTTCCCTCGCATTTCAGGGCAAATCCAGAAGAGATTTGTCTGCTATGAGTGACTAAGAAAGAGTTTCTGACGGCCGTTTATTTCGGTTTCCGGTTATTCTACCGAAGCAAAAAGGCCGCTTGAGGGCGGCCTGTTGTTCGGCTGGGCCGGAGGATGAAGAGAAGACTGTGTATTTGGTATTTTCTTGCCTTTAATAGACCTGGCAGCGACCT
>NZ_JAFCXE010000051.1:0-10498 GCF_049897905.1 Pararhizobium sp. PWRC1-1
AGGACCAGAGCCAGCAAACGGTCTCCAACGACCGGGATCCCGACGGCCTTCCGCCCGCCCCCATTAAAGCACAGTTCAGACACACAGGATTCCTGTGACAGGCACAGGAATGACGGAGGGCTGGGGTACCTCAAGGGAACTTCAACCGGTGGTGAAAAAGGACGGGACGCAAAGGCCCTCCCTATTCCGCCGCCTCTTCCAGCCGCTCCAGCTCGTACGAGTAGCCCTCCAGGATCGTATAGGCCTGCTCGGTTGCCTCGATCTGGGCTTCGGCGCTGCGGATGGCGTCGGCGATCGATTGCGAGCGGGTGCGCAGCATCGAGCCGAGGATATCGGCAGCGGGACGGCGGCCGAGGCGGTCGAGATGCTGGCGCACGCGGGCGCGGTGACGCTCCAGCTCGAGGATGTGGAACCGGCTCTTGACGATATCGTCGGACAGTTTGCGGCGCATGGCGGCGACCGGATCGAAGCTGCCGGGCTCGCGCTCGTCGAGGATGAAATCGTTGACCAGCGTTTCCAGCTTCAAAATGCCCTGCAGGTCGCGCGGATCGGCCAGCTGCGGGTCATAGCCGGTATTGTCGTAGACCTTGCGCCGCACCGGGTCCTTCAACAGGTCGTAACACGCCTGCAGCCGGCCAAAGGCCTCGGTATCGCCGCCGCTGTCGGGATGAACGGCCTTCACCTGGCGGCGATAGGCCGCCTTGACCGCCTGCTCGTCGGCGCCGCGGTCAATTCCAAGCGTTTCATAGGGGTCGATCACAACGCCACCTCTTCCGTCTCAGCATTCGTCCCGTCCGTCCCTGACCTAACCCTTCGCCCGGCCAGCATCAACCCAAAAGCGGATGCGGCGTGCACAGCCCTTAATCGGACATCGCCGGGACCAAATTGTGGTGAGATCGGGATGGCGCGCGGTTTTCCCCGGCCGCGACCGTGGGCGCTGCTGCCAGACCTGCAAAACCGGCGGTTGGTTCATGCTGGTGCATCCGTGGCCGCCTACCGACATAGGGTTGAGTGCAAAGGATTAAACGCTTGCTATTTTCTTTTTTTGCTGCAAATATTTCCGCGTTCGGGCGTTAGCATCCCGGAGACTGGACTGGCTGTATGGTCCCGGAAAAATCCGGGCGTGCCGAAAGGCACTGTAGACGTTCTTTCCCCGTTATCGACTTCTCCGACTGGCTTTCCGGAATAAAGACAAAACCGGAAAGAAAAACGTCTCCACCCTGGCAGGGGTGAGGACATATCATTAAGGGAAAAAAGGACTTCTCCCATGGCCACCAAGGGCACCGTAAAATTCTTCAACCAGGACAAGGGTTTTGGTTTCATCACGCCGGAAGGCGGCGCCAAGGACGTGTTCGTACACATCTCCGCGCTGCAGGCCGCTGGTCTCCAGACCCTGAAGGACGGCCAGCAGGTCACCTTCGACACCGAGCCGGATCGCATGGGCAAGGGCCCGAAGGCCGTCAACATCCAGGCTGACTAAGCCTCGATCCGACTGCTTGCGACAACTGATTGAACGGCGTCCCCCGGGCGCCGTTTTTTTTGTGTCGGCGATCGTCCCCGGGGCGAAAATCCGTGCAATGGCCCAATGGGCCGATCAGCACTGCGGCAAGCCGACGGTTTTTACTCCGCCGCCTGCTTTGCCTCGGCAGTCAGAAAGATTGCGTCGAATGCCGCCGCGATCACCTCCGGCCCGGCCCCTGCCCGCGTCGCATCGGCCGACAGGATCTGCCGAAACCGCCGCGCGCCCGGCCAGCCCTGAAACAGCCCGACCATGTGGCGGGTGACATGGATGAGCCGCCCGCCCGAAGCGATATGCCCGGCCGCATAGCCCATCATCGCATCACGCACCCCGGCCCAGAAGTCCGCAGACTGGCGGTGGCCATTGGCGGTAAAGGCTTCGCCGGAGAAATCGACAGGCGCCGCACCCGTCAGCGGATGCGAAAAACATCCGTCCACGCCGGTCAGCATGGCGCTATCATGATACGGCGCCCGCCCGAGCATGACCCCATCCAGCACCGTTTCGTGATTCAGTTCTTCAACAGCCTGATTCAAACTGCCAAGACCGCCATTGATACCAATGAAAAGACTGGGATGTTCCGCCTTGAGCCGGTGAACCAGCGGATAATCCAACGGCGGAATATCGCGGTTCTCCTTCGGCGACAGCCCCTGCAGCCAGGCTTTTCGCGCATGAACCCAGACGGCGTCGGTTCCGGCCTCTGCCACCCGAGACACCAGATCGCGCAGCGCAATCTCGGGGTCCTGATCGTCGACACCGATCCGGGACTTGACCGTGACAGGAATGGACACCGCCGCCTTCATCGCCGCGACGCATTCCGCCACGACCCAAGGCTCGCGCATCAGGCAGGCGCCAAACGTCCCGGATTGTACGCGGTCCGAAGGACAGCCGACATTGATGTTGATCTCGGCATAACCGAACGCTTGGCCGATCCGCGCGGCCTCCGCCATCTTGCGCGGATCATTGCCGCCCAGTTGCAGCGCCACCGGCTGCTCGACCGTATCGAACCCCAGCAACCTCTGACGGTCACCCCGCAGGATCGCCTCGGAGACGATCATCTCGGTGTAGAGCAAAGCGTGTTTGGAAAGCTGGCGGGCGAGGAAGCGGTAGTGCCTGTCCGTCCAGTCGATCATCGGGGCGACGGCAAACACCGGCGCTGCGAAATATGTCGAAGCGGTGCCGATCGATGCCGAAATCGCTGCAGTGCCCATCAAAAAAATACCTTCATCCCCGCACGCATTGCAGGCGGTATACTGTAGTCGAGAAACAGGCGCGCAACTGGAGACGGACATCCCGCAGCTCGAAGCGGCCCAACCAATCGCCGCCTTATACAGCGGCGAGGTTTTGAAAGCGAGATGGGACTTTTGGAGGGTTAGGGAATGGCTATCGAGGGCAAAATTGCAAAATCACGATGGAAAAGAAAACCCAGCCGCAAACCCGAAAATAAATCAATGCCGCTCGGCGGCGGATGAGGTCCCACCGATATTGGGAGGAACTGAAAAATATCACATTTTACCGCGCTGGCGACGCAGTTGATTTCAATTTACCTCTGCATAACGCGTCAGTGCGCTTGCAGCTTGGCCTCCTCGGCGGCAGCAATGAACACCGCGCGGGCCTCTTCAGGCGATTTGCGGCCGTCAATGGCGGCGCGGCAGAAGCTACGGGCTGCAACGTAACGGGGACCGCGAAGATCGGGCCAAGTGTCCATCAGGCAGATCAGCGCGTCGAACGGCCCCAAAACGACTTGAGAACCCTTGTGCGCAAATCCGACTTCGACGGGGTTGGACCATTTGGTATTTGGCATGAGCGTCTCCTCCGAATGTCTTGCCAGACCATAACGGCAACATAACCGATTTGGTTCCCGTTGGGCAGAGCACAAAACGAAAAAAGCCTGCCGCGGGAGGAGGTGCGGCAGGCTTCTGAAAATGACCCACGGTCGGGAGGAGGTGACCGCTGATCGGTCGCAGCTTTCCGGGAGGAGGTGGATTGCTGCGATAAATATGACTATAATGCTGCGATGCACAAAAATCAAATAAAATCTGATGCAGTGCAACCGCTACCAGTAACGTCTTCGTGTTGGCTGTGAGCCGGATGCATTGCCGATCAGATAGCCCGCAACGAAGGCCGCCGCGCCGAAAACCAGCAAAGCAGTGCTGGTTGCCGAGGGATGATCCTGGGCGCTTTGCGCCACGGCAGAAGCCTCATCGCGGACATAGCTCGCCGCCTGTTTCGCTTTGGCCGTCACGCCGCTGGACTCGTCGAGTTCACCAGTAAAGCCGGTTCGCAAATTCTTGATATTCGCCATCTCGCGCTCCTTTTCCGTTCGGTGGGAAAACACCCGAACCGCAGGATTGTTCCAGTGCGCTAAAGACGGATCCGAAGCACCTGCGAACGCATCGCTTCAAACGGCTTGCAGCCCTCCGGGCATCGGCGTCTCATTCCGGCACAAATTAAAGCATCTGCTAAAAAATCACTGTTGCGATTTCTTCATGTGTGGCATGCTAATAGATGAGGTGCCTCATAAAAACCAATTTCGGAGTAGCTACTACAACCCAGAATCAAAAAATAAAAGAGACGGGAGAAAACACATGGTAGAGGAAAATCTGTATCGCATCGTCGAAGTCAGCTTGAAGCGCGGCAGTGACCGCCGCGATGTCGGCATCATGACCGTCCGCCAGGCGCTGGAACTTCCAGATGTCCCCAGCCTGGAGTATACGCATCCGGAACTCAATTCCCGGGCAGACAGCCGGTTCCTGACCCGCGACCAACTTCAAGCTTACGTCTGCAGCTGAAGCCGCTTTCCCCACCCCTCAAAGGGGTGCTATCGTCCGCCATTCGCAATCGAATGGCTGGATATCGATGACAACTGTAATCCCCCTTCCCGCGCCGGTGCTTTTGCCGGTGGTGAATTCCGAGCAAACCTTCCCGGTCCGCCGCGTCTATTGTGTCGGGCGTAATTATGCCGCCCACGCCATCGAGATGGGCCATGATCCGGACCGGGAACCACCCTTCTTCTTCCAGAAGAATCCGGACAATCTTGTCCATGGCGCCGAGTTCCCCTACCCGCCGCTTTCGACCGATGTGCACCACGAGGTCGAGCTGGTTATCGCGCTGAAACACGGTGGCGATGCCATTGACGCTGGCGATGCGCTGGATTGCGTCTATGGCTACGCCGTCGGCATCGACTTTACCCGCCGCGACCTGCAGGCAGAGGCGAAGGCCGCCGGCAAACCCTGGGCGGCGGCAAAGGCCTTCGAACATTCGGCACCGGTGTCGGAGATTGTTCCGGCGCAGGTTATCGGACATCCCACAGAGGGGAATATCTGGCTGAAGATCGACGGCGAGACCAAGCAGCAGGGTGACCTTAACCAGATGATCTGGAAGATACCGGAAATCATCGCCGAACTGTCAAAACTGTTCACCCTTGCCGCCGGCGACATCATCATGACTGGCACGCCGTCCGGCGTCGGGCCGGTATCGCGCGGCGACGCGGTGTCGTGCGGTATCGATGGCGTGGCGACGCTGACCGTCACGGTCGTTTGAGGGGGAAACCATGCCGCTCTATGCTCTTGGACCCGCCCGGCCCACTGTACCGCCGGAAGGCCGCTATTGGGTTGCGCCCGACGCGCATGTCATCGGTCAAGTCGAACTGAGCGACGATGTCGGCATCTGGTTCGGTGCGGTGCTGCGCGGTGACAACGAGCCGATCCGTATCGGCGCCCGCAGCAATATTCAGGAGGGTGTGGTCATTCATGTCGATCCCGGCTTGCCCGTAACGATCGGGCAAGGCTGCACCATCGGCCACCGCGCCATCGTGCACGGCTGCACTATCGGCGACAATTCGCTCATCGGCATGGGGGCGACGGTGCTGAACGGCGCCGTGATCGGCAACAATTGCCTGGTGGGTGCCAATGCACTGGTAACAGAGGGCAAGGTCTTCCCGGACAGCTCGCTGATCGTCGGGTCGCCGGCAAAGGCCATCCGGTTGCTGGATGAGGCGGCAGTCGCCGGATTGAGGAAATCGGCTGACGGCTACGTTAAAAAATGGCAGCTGTTCGCGACCAGCCTTTCCATCATCGGATAGGCGACACCGGCGCTGAACCGTGTGCAGCCGGGCGCCTTTACCATATGCTGGTGGGAGCCCGGCTCAAGCACTCGTCCGCCTATTCAGCGGTGCAATTCTGGCAGTGGCCTCGAATCTCGATCGTCGTCTTCTCGGTCTTGAAGTGCTGCTTGCCGGCCAGCACCGACAGACGCTCTTCCATCGCCTCATCGTGCATCTCGGTCACCTGGCCGCAATCCTCGCAGATCGCAAAGGCCGTCACGCCATGATCATGGTGATGGTGATGATCCGGATGGGCGCAGGCGACGAAGGAATTCATACTTTCAAGCCGGTGGATGAGGCCGAATTCCAACAGCTTGTCGAGCGCCCGGTAGACCTGCAGCGGTGCACGAAAACCGTGATCGCGCAGCTTGTCGAGGATGGTATAGGCGCTGAGCGGCCCTTCTGCATGATGGAGCGCGTCGAGGACCAGCGACTGGTTCTTGGTAAGCTGCTGTGTCGCCATCAATGATGTCCTCCATGCGTCGAGTGGATCGCCGTCTCTGCCTGTTTATTGCGGCCGAACGGCAGCAGACTGAGCACGAAAAGCCCCATCGCCGCAACCACGATCGACGGGCCGGACGGCGTATCGAAATGCAGCGAACCGAACAGGCCGCCGGTGACCGCAAGCGCACCGATGACCGAGGCGAGCACGGCCATGATCTCGGGCGATGTGGCAAAGCGCCGGGCGGTGGCTGCCGGGATGATCAACAGAGAGGTGATCAGCAGGATGCCGACGATCTTCATGGCGATGGCGATCACCAGCGCCATCAGCAGCATGAAATAGAGCCGTGCCCGCTCCGGCTGCAGGCCCTCGGCCTCCGCCAGTTCCGGATTGACCGTCGAGGCGAGCAGCGGCCGCCAAAGATAGACGATCGCGGCCAGCACAAGAATACCGCCGCCCCAGACCAGATCGATATCGGCCTCGGAGACAGCGAGAATATCGCCGAACAGGAAGCCGACCAGATCGATCCGCACCCAGGTCATGAAGGCGACCATGACGAGGCCGATCGACAGCGCCGAATGCGAGAGAATGCCAAGCAGCGCATCGGTCGACAAAGCACCCCTTTTTTGCAGCAACAGAAGTAGCAGCGACACGGCAGCGGCGACGATGAAGACGCTCAGCATCAGATTGAGATCGAAGAGCAGTGACAGCGCCACGCCGAGAAGTGCCGAATGCGCCATCGTATCGCCGAAATAGGCCATGCGCCGCCAGATGACGAAACAGCCGAGCGGGCCGACGGTGATGGCAAGGCCAATACCGGCAATGAGGGCGCGGGTGAAGAAATCGTCAAACACGGCCGCTCTCCTTGCTATCGAACCCCTGCAGGCGGCTCTTATGGCCACAGCCGCATTCAGGGCCATGCTCATGCGAACCGTGATCGCCATGCGTTTGGTCGCCATGATGGTGGCCGTCATCGGGATGGCAATGTTCGGTAATGCTGCCATCGGTATGCAGCACGCGGCCATCCGGCAGATGGGTATGGTCGTGATCGTGGCTATAGACGGCGAGCGACTTGGCGGCGCGGCTGCCGAACAGCTTTAGATATTCCGGGCTCTGGCTGACCACCTGCGGCGTACCGCGGCAGCAGACATGTCCGTTAAGGCAGATCACCGTATCGGTCTCGGCCATGACCACATGCAGGTCGTGGGAGATCAGCAGGATACCGCAGCCGGTGCTGTTGCGGATGGATTTGATCAGATCATAAAGCGCAATCTCGCCGGAGAAATCGACGCCCTGTACCGGTTCGTCCAGCACCAGCAGATCCGGTTTGCGGGCAATGGCACGGGCAAGCAATGCACGCTGGAATTCGCCGCCGGATAGGTGCTGCACCTCGGCCCGGGCAAGATGGGCGATGCCGGTCGAATGCAGCGCTTCCTCGACCTCGCGGCCCTTCAGCGGCCCGGTCAGCGTCATCAGTCGTTCCACGGTCAATGGTAGCGTCCAGTCGATCGCCAGCTTCTGCGGCACATAACCGACCTTCAGCCCCGGCAGCTTCTCGACCCAGCCCTCGTCCGGCTTCAAAACGCCGATCGCAGCCTTCGCCGTCGTCGACTTGCCGGAACCATTGGGCCCGATAAGCGTGACGATCTCGCCACGGCTGATCGAGAACTCGACGCCGCGCACCAGCCAGCGGCCATTGCGGCGGATGCCGGCATTGTTGAGCGAGACGAGCGGTGCCTGATCAGACTTATGGAAATTCAGCATCAAAAAATCCGGATGGGGTGTTGCCAGTCGCTATGCCACACGTTATAGCATAACGCAATTGATGTAATAACATTACATTGATTTACAAGACAGGAGTCCCCGCATGAGCCTGAAAAAATCCCTCCTTTTGACAACCTCGCTGCTTTTCACCCCCACCATACTTCTGGCGGCGGGTGCGGCCCGTGCCGAGGTTCCCAATGTCGTCGTCTCGATCAAACCGATCCACTCCCTGGTCGCCTCGATCATGCAGGGCGTCGGCGAACCGGCACTGATCGTCGAAGGAGCCGCCTCCCCGCACACGTACAGCATGAAACCCTCCAACGCTTCGGCGTTGGAAAAGGCCAATGTGGTCTTCTGGGTTGGCCATGGGCTGGAAGCCTTTTTGGAAAAGCCGCTGGAATCGCTCGGCAGCGGTGCAAAGATTGTCGAACTCGATGATGCGCCCGGTCTTGAGAAGCTGAAGTTCCGCGAGGGTGGCGCCTTTGAGGCGCATGACGACGACGATGAGCACGAAGCAAGCGCGGAGGGTGCCGAGGGGCACGCGCATGAGGAAGCCGGTCACCATCATGACGAGGGTGAATTCGACCTGCATCTCTGGCTTGATCCCGCCAATGCCAAGGCAATGGCAGCCGAGATCGAAAAGACGCTGGCCGCCGCCGATCCGGCCAATGCCGCAGCTTACAAGACTAATCTCGATGCCCTGAACACCCGGCTCGATACGCTCGACAAAAAGCTCGTTGAGACGGTGGCGCCAATCAAGGACAAGCCCTTCATCGTCTTTCATGACGCCTATCAGTATTTCGAGCATCGCTACCATGTGAAAGTGGCGGGCTCGATCACCGTCAGCCCCGAGACCCTGCCCGGCGCCGCACGGCTGAAGCAGATCCACGAAAAGATTGTCGCGCTTGGCGCCACCTGCGTCTTTGCCGAACCGCAGTTCGAACCGAAGCTCGTCAATGTCGTGCTGGAAGGCACCTCAGCAAAGTCCGGAACGCTGGATCCGGAAGCTGCGACGCTTGAGGCCGGTCCCGACCTCTATTTCCAGCTGATGGACAGCATCGGCACATCGCTGAAGACCTGCCTTACCAACGCTAGCTAAAAAGACCCTCCCAAGACCGTGAAAAAGGCGGACCACCATAGGTCCGCCTTTTTCAGATCATCGAAGGTAATAGTATAACATTAAGGGAGGTAACTATGTCCGACAAACTTCCGGTCACCGTCCTCTCCGGTTTCCTCGGGGCCGGCAAGACCACGGTGCTCAATCATATCCTCAACAATCGCGACGGGTTGCGGGTTGCTGTCATCGTCAACGATATGAGTGAGGTCAATATTGACGCAGCACTGGTACGCGAAGGCGGCGCCAACCTGTCGCGGACCGAGGAGCAGCTGGTCGAGATGACCAATGGCTGCATTTGCTGCACTCTGCGCGACGATCTTCTGAATGAAGTGCGCAAGCTGGCCGAACAGGACCGGTTCGACTATCTGCTGATCGAATCGACCGGGATCGCCGAGCCCCTGCCCGTCGCCACCACCTTCGAATTCCGCGACGAGGCCGGCAACAGCCTCGCCGATGTCGCGCGGCTCGACACGATGGTGACCGTGGTCGATGCTGTCAGCCTGCTGGGCGATTACTCGTCCGCCGACTTTCTGGCCGACCGCGGCGATACGGCCGGAGACAATGACAACCGCACGCTTGTCGATCTCCTGGTCGAGCAGATCGAATTCGCCGATGTCGTCATTCTCAACAAGGCGGGAAGTGCGACGCCGGAGCAACGGGATGCGGCGAGAAAGATCATTGCCGGGCTGAATGCCGATGCGCGGCTGATCGAGACGGATTTCGGCAAGGTGGCTTTGCGCAATGTTCTCGGTACCGGCCTGTTCGACATGCAGAAAGCCGAGCAGCATCCGGTCTGGTACAAGGAGTTGCACGGCTTCAAGGATCACGTGCCGGAAACAGAGGAATACGGCATCCGCTCCTTCGTCTACCGGGCCAAAAGGCCATTCGATCCCGCGCGGTTTCACGATTTCGTCCACCGGCCATGGCCGGGCGTCGTGCGGGCCAAGGGGTTCTTCTGGCTGGCGACGCGGCCGCATCACGCCGGCGAGCTCAGCCAGGCCGGGCCGATGGTGCGCACCTCGAAAATGGGGCTGTGGTGGTCAGCGGTTCCGAAAACCCAATGGCCGGAGGATCCGGGTTTCCTTGCAATGATGAAGCCGCATCTCGACCCCGTCTGGGGTGACCGGCGCCAAGAGATCGTCTTCATCGGCGCAGATCCGATGGACCAAGCAACATTGGAAGCGGAACTCGACGAGTGTCTGGTTGATGCCAAGGCATTTACGCCAGACCGCTGGAAGGCTTTGCCGGACCCGTTTACCGATTGGTCGGCGCGGGCAAGCTAGGCAGACGAACCGGTAGCCGGCGTTTTCTCACAAGTCTCGTTGTTGAAATACCGTTGGGAGACCGGGCGATTGTCAAATCCTCCGTCATTCCTGTGCCTGTCACAGGGATCCTGTGTGTCTGAACTGTGCTTTAATGGGGGCGGGCGGAAGGCCCGTCGGGATCCCGGTCGTTGGAGACCGTTTGCTGGCTCTGGTCCTCCGCCCGCTTTTGATACCCGAACCTGAACAGTTGACGGAGGCCGTGACAGCGGACCTCGCATCACAGGAAGAG
>NZ_JAFCXE010000052.1:0-9010 GCF_049897905.1 Pararhizobium sp. PWRC1-1
TAGTTCTGGAAGGAGAACCACAGCGTCATCGCCAGTGGCACGATCATCCAGATCAGGAGAAGCCCGACAGACGGGGCCATCATCCAGCGCGCAAGCGCCCGCGTATTCTGCGTAGCCATAAATCTACTCCCCCGAAAACCGCGCCGATAACTTGAAGCCCCTATCGGACTAGGACATTCTGACGCCGATAAAAAAGCCTGGCCCCGTCACACAGAGAGAAGATCACTGTCGAAGGGAACCAGGCCTCAGTTTCAGCCCGGACCGCATATCCGGGCCGCTCTTCCTTGGGAGGGAAGCCTTATTTGATGTAACCGCCGCGCGTCATCTCGCGGGTGGCGGCTGTCTGTGCCTGTGCGAGTGCATCGTCAACCGTCATCTGGCCGGCGAGCGCTGCCGAGAAGAGCTGACCGACCGTCGTGCCGAGACCCTGGAATTCCGGGATCGCGACGAACTGTACACCGACGTACGGGACAGGCTTTACGGTGGGCTTCGTCGGGTCGGCGGCATTGATCGAGTCAAGCGTCATTTTTGCGAACGGAGCCGCCTTTTGGTATTCGGCGTTTTCGTAGAGCGACGTGCGCGTGCCCGGAGGTACGTTGGCCCAGCCTTCCTTCGCGGCTACGAGAGCGAGATACTCCTTACTGGTTGCCCAGGAAACAAACTTCTCGGCTGCTTCTGCTTTTTTCGTTCCTGCCGGAATGGCCAGGTTCCAGGCCCAGAGCCAGTTCGCACGCTTGCCCAGGCCGGTATCCGGAGCGAGAGCGAAACCGACCTTGTCGGCCACCGTCGAGTCCTTCGGGTTGGTCACGAAGGACGCGGCCACCGTGGCATCGATCCACATGCCGCACTTGCCCTGCTGGAACAGCGCCAGGTTTTCGTTAAAGCCGTTCGAGGATGCGCCATCCGGGCCTGCGTCCTTCATCAGCTTTGTATAAAAGTCGAGTGTCGCCTTCCACTCCGGCTGGTCGAACTGGGGCTTCCAATTCTCATCGAACCAGCGAGCGCCGAACGAATTCGACATCGTCGTGAGGAAGGCGGTGTTTTCGCCCCAGCCTGCCTTGCCGCGAAGGCAAACGCCGTTGATGCCAGCTGCGCGATCAGTCATCTTGCGCGCGGCCTCACCGATGAACTCCCAGGTCGGAGCATCAGGCATTTTCAGGCCGGCCTTTTCGATCAGGTCCTTGCGGTACATGACCATCGAGCTTTCGCCGTAGAACGGTGCGGCGTAAAGCTTGTTGTCTGCGGTCAGACCGGCGCGGATGGCCGGAAGAAGGTCGTCGACGTCATAGTCGGGGCCGAGATTGTCAAGCGGCAGAAGCCAGCCTTGCTTCGCCCAGATCGGAACTTCATACGTGCCGATCGTCAGCACGTCGTACTGGCCGCCCTTTGTTGCGATGTCCGTGGTAACGCGTTCGCGCAGCACGTTTTCTTCGAGGGTGACCCATTCGAGCTGGATGTCAGGGTTCTTGGACGTAAAGTCTTCCGTCAGGCCTTGCATGCGAACCATGTCGCCATTGTTAACCGTCGCGATCGTAAGCGTTTCCGCAGAGGCCTGGCTGAAGGCGAGCAGAGACGTCGCGCTGAGCAGCGCGCTAATCAAAATTTTCATGATATCCTCCCATGTGACGTGAACACTTACTCACGTCCTGCATGTATGTTCAGACCATGTTTTTTTGGTACTGTCAAGGATCCGTGGATGACCATACTGGTGCACGCGCGTTGCCGAGACGCCCAGAAAAAATGACCCATGGACGCACGGAACCTACTCCTGAGGACAAGCAGGCGTTACCTTGTTGCGAGCGATGCATTTAAATCATTGACTTTTATCTCAATTTAATAACTCGCCCCACTGGCAGGCCGGAATTAGTCTTTTAGTTTTAAAATCAATATGGCCGTCCGCTCATCAGTGATCAGTCCGTTGATAACTTCTCCGCTCATAGCAGAAAAGATCGGTAACGCTTTTTTGTCGCCGGATGCGACGCCTACCACTAAACTTTCTCGGGAAGTAGCCAACGGAACAGATGTCGTTCGAGTGTTAATGCCACCTTCAAGGACCTGCCCCGCCCGGTCAAAGCTCCATCCCGTGATCTCGCCGACAGCGCCCAGACGTATTTGCATCAGGAGCTCTTCGCGAGTAACAAAACCATCAACGTATTGCTGAGCGTCAAGATCCATCTGCCCGACGCCGACAAGCGTCACGTCTGCCTTTTGCGCGAGCGCGTGCGTGCGTTGAACAACGCGAAGCGACGTCAGAATGTCGCGCTGCTCACCTGTGTCCGCAAGAACGGGCAATGGGACAGGGAAATGTCGTGCCTTTGTCAAGTCGGCAAGGCGGCTGAGGACGTCATAGAAACTTGCCGAACCGTCATCGGCTATGTTTCCTACTAGAGCCACCAGCGTATGATGAGGGCATTCCAGTGGCTGCATCTGATCGACGGCAGCGCGTAAGGTTCTTCCTGTTCCAATTGCAAGCAGGGTCGGCGAAGCTGCCGCCAGCGTCTGTTCAATGAAAGCAGCCGCACTAGAGGCGACACCTGATATCGATTCGGGCTTGTCGGGATCAGAGGGCACAACATCGCAATATTTTAGGTTAAACCGGGTCCGCAACGCCTCAGACAGTTCCATTGTCGTGGCGATTCGATGTTCAAATCGAAACGTAACAAGCCTATTCGACAAGGCAAGCGACACCAAACGCTGGGCGGTTGGCCGAGACACCCGAAGTTTTTGCGCGATCTCCTCCTGCGTATTGCCGGCTATAAAATAGAGCCATGCCGCTCTGGCCGCTGTTTCGAGTTTTGCGTTCTCCGTATCACCTGCCAACGGTCTTCTCCAATGTCATGAATCCAAAATCATGTTCGACCGAAGCCGGCCGACAGCGTTCGCATAACATGCAGTAGGATTGGATCCGAAGCGAGAGCCAGATAATTGGGGTAGACATCTCGATAAATTTTTGATCTCGGCGGGTTCGGCGCGAATTTCTTAAAGGACTTGCAGCCGAAACGTTGATAGCCCTCGGCAAAATCGGATATAACCCCAGAAGCAACGGCCGCGTGGATAGCTGCGCCCGACGCAGACGCAAAACGGATATCAGCCACGTTGACCATGCGGCCAAGAACGTCGCAGATTGTCTGGACGATAAATGGATTTTCCAAAGCCACTGTGCCGGTCAGAATGGGTTGCTCGACGCTGTAACCATCGACCTCAGCTCGTTCGATGATAGATTTTATGCCAAACGATAAGCATTCAACTAACGCCTGGTAGATCTCGACCGGGGTCGTTGTTATTTTGAGTCCCATCAGCAGCCCACTCAAGGCGTTGTCGGCGAATGGAACACGATTGCCGCCGAACCAGTCTAGAGCAAGCATCTGCCCTTCGGCCGCGTCAAGCATCGCGGCTTGATCATTGTACCATTGGAAATCGATCTCCGCGTTTCCGGCACTCGGGAATGTTTGAACGAACCATCCGAGCATATCCCCGAACGCGGCCTGGCCAGCTTCACAACACCAACTATTCGGTAAGGCTGCACCGTAAGCACCAGCTTCGTAACCCGCGGGAACGTTTCCTGGAACTCCTCCACCTCTCAGGAAGCCGGAAGACGTTCCCAGTACCCCGACAAATGTACCGTCAAATTCTGCTGACACGGCGGGAAGAACCGCGTGGGAATCGATGCTGGCAACGGACACGATAGGATCGCCCAGAATTCCCGTTCTTGCTAACCATGCCTCGGTCAGATAGCCGGCAACCTGTCCCACCGAAGTAGGTGCTATGACTCTTGAAGAGAGCCCTGGAACAACTTCATCTGATGGATAGCCGTTGTCATAAGAGTAGAGCGCTTTGTAGCAAGCGAAATCCAGACTGCGGCATTCCCTGCCTGTCAACTGCCAGACCAACCAATCCCCGACTTCAATGTATCGTTCGGCATCCTGCCATATGTCAGGTGCTTCAATTTGTAGTTCAAGCGCCTTGGCAAGCAGACCTTCACCAGAGACACTTGCACCGGGTCGCGTGACACTAAGCTTTTTGTTGATTTGTTCTGCGTGGTGTTGCGCGAGGCCGTGCTTCCAAAGTTTAATGAGAGCATTCGAGTTTGCTGGATACTTTTCAACCAGTAACGACCCATTTGCGCTTGTTGGTAGAGGCGATGACGCTGTCGCAGCAATGCCGATCCCGACAATCTTTCGGTTGCCACCAAGCCGCGAAAGGACGTTCTGGCAGCACACAAGATAATCTGACGGCATGTGAAGGGCGGAACCGTGTGGCAGCCTGGAGCCGTCTGAGAGACGCTTATCGATGAGACCGTTGCGATAATCTGATACCGCGCTGTCTAACTGAACTCCGCTTGCAATATCGATCAACACGCCACGAACCGATGCTGTGCCAAAGTCCATTCCAATAAGATATCTTGCCACCTTAAAATTTCCTCATGCGATTGTGGGTCACCGCCGGCCAGGTTGAGCCGCTAATTTGATCGGAAATTGTTTTTTTTGCAAAGCGTCGACATGGGACGGAACCATATCCCTCGGACTGTACTCGCAGATACACAAGTCCAGGTTGGAAAGTTTTTGGGCGGGAGCATCAAATTGTCCTATGGTTGTCACGACAATGGTTTGCGACCCGCACGACATCGCCAACGTTTTTAGGCACCCAGGAATCCGATTTTTCCTCGACTCGTTGCTTGCGACGATCATGGACATCCGCATGCAGAATGTTGGGAAGGCAACGACGGCGGAGGGTGTCGAAATGGAAAGGCATTCTCGCGGGTTGCAGCGATTTGCAGGGCTCCCGGTTTCTCGTCCAATGCCTTTGGCAGCCCTCAGGCCTCAATCTTTCCTCCCGACCTTACACCTTCGAGACCGGTCCCTTCGTCATCATTCGGTCGAAACCATCAAAAGCACCGAGTCCCACACAACCTAACGACGGGACAGACCATTACGCTCAAGTCGTCTCTGGCCGGCAAGTTCTTCAAGTTCCGTTCGAATGTGATCCCCTACCGCTGCGACCGAACTAGAGGCTACGGTACGAACGTCGCTGAGGCCAAAAACAAGTAATAATTCAGTTTCCATCTGACGACCAGGCATCACAAGATGGCCGTAGCTCCCCATCCAGAGCATTCCATCTCGGCGTTGCCAGACACTCCTCACTTGCAGCGTCTCGATGTCTATGCCGTAGTGCGCGAAAATTAATTCGGCCTTGTAGGCATCTGTCCCGTTCTTGGAGTACATCCGCTTTCCCCACGACTTGCTAATCTGGACAACCTGTAGGCGCATTCTAACGCCGAATGCAGCTAAATCAAGGACCGGGAAGACCACGCAGAGACGGCGTTTTAAGTCACTTCGGGGCGCCGCTGATGCTTTACCCCCAAGGCTTTAGCTCCATTTGATCAAAGCTCTGATCTTTACTCAATCCAAGTGGGCATTTCACGTCCTGTTGCCGGTCGGTATGATGATGCGGCACAATTTCGGTAGACCATTGCGGCGCGCAAATTACCGGGCCGTTATACCCTTCATACCCGCAGACCAAGCACGGTCACGACAGACGCTGCGCCTCGGCAACGTGGGGTGCTGTTAGCCGCTTTGAACTGCTCGCGAAGCGCTGGCGGAAACACTGAAGCTTCATTTCATGCCCGATATCGATGCGGGCCGCGTTCAGGAAATCGAAGGGCTCGACACCCAGATCGCGCGGCCGGAATTCGCAGGGCCATCATGCGAGCCACCTGCCGGTCACCATGATCGTTCCTTCGCTTGGCCGAATTGCCGGGCTTGCAGCACTTGTGCAGCAAACACCATTGCTGAGGCCATCGATCGCCGTGTCGACGCCATCCGCGGTGCGCCGTGTAGTCTGGCGAGCCGGCAGCCAACGGCTTTGTCAGGAAGAGGTTGACGGGTCGCTTCAGGATATAATCGATCGAGCAACGACCAACGGTCGGGGCACCATGGAGACAATCGACGCAATAGAGGAAGTCTTGAAAAATCTGCCCATTATGTGCGTAGATCAGCCACATCCTAACGACATCGAAAGGAAACTATGAAAGGCGCGCCCTCACTCACGGACGCGGGGCGAAGAAAAGTAATGATCCTTACAGGTGGACATATCGAAGCCCAACCGACAAGATGTCAAAAAGGTCAGTGACCTGCACGAGCTGCGGCGAATATCTGCGCATGCTCCTTCGGAATCCGTTACGATCGACGCGGAGGTTCGCAACCATAGTACCTACACCCACAACGCGGGCAGCATGGACGAATGGTCGCTGACGTGGACGAAGGTTGATGGCGAGACCGAAGTCGTTGATTGATCAGGAGGCCGTCGCGCAACAGATGACAGATTGCCGGGCATCGACTAGCCTGCTCACATGGAGGACTCAATGGTAGAAAAAATCGACGGTTACGAGCGCTTAGGAAACATCATCGGCGTGGTTCTCTCGGTAGCCGCCTACGACATGGTCGCATACCCCCTGTTCAAGTGGTGGCTTGAGTGACCGACAGCTTAAGCATTTTCCATAACGCCGGAATATTCATAGGGATCGCCGTCGCGGTTGCAGGCTTAGGCGTTGTCGTAATATGGCGGCTCGGAAGGAATTGACAATCGCGAGACATTGTTTTCTTGTAACCAAACTCGTGGGTCTCGAACGCTGCCGGTTTTGAGGGCCTCCTGGCATTGCTGGTGAGCCCCGTCTTTGTCACAAGATTTCGGCCAGTGCCAAATACCTGAGACGGCCGTCTCGCCATATATGCGACAATACCGTCTATTGTACGTCCCTCGATGCACGTAAAAGCCAATTCGGCCGTCTACGTCGAACCTATCTTGCCCGCGGAAATTGAGTACCGCGCATGGACGGGCGACGGTAAGCGCAAGATGCATCGTTCAAGGGCCTGATAGATGCTGACGATGCGCGAGAATAATACCGGATTACCGAAGCGTGATCGCTACGATCCGATTTCCCGAACCTTGGACATCGGCGCTTGGAACGTCGCTGTGAAGCCGCTGGGAAGATAAGATGCCTCGACCCGTCCCCGCTATCCCCATCCCAATGAGGCGTGAGCCAAACCCTTGGCGGGTTGGCTCGAAAACCGGCGGTCCGCCCGTTTCAATCCAGGTCATCGACAGGCTAGGCACACCACTTACATCTATCACCGACCACTGGATGGATATTCTCCCGCTGTGGTTTGAGCGCGCACCGTATTTGATCGCGTTGGTCGCAAGCTCGTGCAGTATCATCGAAAGTGCCAGTCCGGCTTTTGGGCCGAGAGTGACCGTTGGCCCTCCCAGCGTCCTCCGTTTTTCATCGCAGTGAAGGGTGAGTACGCTGAGCAAGATTTCCGCGGATGACCAGTTTTCCCTCAATAGTATGTCGTGAGCTTGGCTAAGCGCCTGGATGCGCCCGGTGAAGGCAGCGACGGAACGTTTCCGCCTGAGCCAATGCCTCCGCTTCCGCCCGTCGGTGCTCGCTTAACAGGCGTTGCGCCTCCGCCTCGGATGACTTTTCGTGCAGGGATTTCCGAGTTCCAGCTGAACCATCACTTGCTTTGCCAAAAGCCGTAGGGTGTCCTGTTGAACCTCGTCCAATACCAGGGGCACATACCCAGGCACGCAGACCGTGCCGATCGGATACCCCTCGGCAGTCTTGAGAATTGCCCCGGCGTAAAATCGGATATGAGGATCGCCGCGGCATTCCTGGCCGCTACCGTCGTCGCGTTCTTACTTGCCGTCACCATTGCTCTGGAAGCTAAGAACATGGCCAACGAGGTACGATACCGCCAGACCGCTTACGGGGAATATAAATGTCTACCTCACAGTGACCTCGAAAGGGTGCGATGCACAGGGTAACAACCACGAGATGGTAGTAGCATTCGATCTAGGAGACCCGGTCGTCGTCGGCACAATCACCCCTGTATTCCGTCCCGTCGTCACCCTTCGGGCGTCGGTGAGGCGGATCGAGGATCGGTTCGACTTCCGAGGGCGGCATGCCGAAGCGAGGACGGACGCTTTCGAACGGTATGATCCAGGTCATTATGCCCCCTGTTTACTGTATCCGGACATGCCAAATACCAGATGACTTAGTGACGACCCAAAGTCAGTCTTCAAGTTGTTGTAATCGCTTCAGGCTGCCTGACCTATCAGCGCTCGGCGGCATGGCATGGCCCAGGGCTTCCACATTCATGCCTCCTCGTTGTTAGGGATGTCCTGCACCTCCAATCGTTCCCTGTAGAGTTTCCGCATGGCCTCGAATGCCCTGGAAGCTGTCGCGCGAGCACGCGGCGACGCACCCCGGGTCGGCAATGCGACATGATCGGCGGCTTTTTGGCACAGTCATGAAATTCTCATTCAAAAATGGCATGTGTGCGAGGCAACTATCCGTCGGAGATGCTCATGCGCGAGAAAGAACTTCGTGAGATCGAAGGGATCGCGGAAACGATCAGGCAATTCGCGACGCCGGGTATGAAACCCAAGGCGCTTATTGCCGCGGTGAAGGAACGGCATCCGGAAGCCACCAAGAAGGAGATAGCCCGCGCGGCATTTTTGAGTGTCATCCTGTCCGCTGAATATGACCCCGAAGACACGCAAGCGCTCCATGACATGGCAATGGACACACGTGACAGCACTGAAAACTAGTAGAGCCAACTCGCGCGCATTCGTCATTCAGCCGGGACAAATGCGATAGTTGCCGGGAACGCTGCGTTGCACCATATAGTGTGAACGCAATTCAGAGCGCCAAGCAGCGCTGGAGTATCCATGACAGCAACCATCGACGCCGACCCTGCCCAGAAATCCGATACGCGAAAGTTTCTCGTCCTACTTCTCGGTTCGATCGGGGTGGTTTACGGCGATATCGGTACGAGCCCGCTCTATGCCTTTCGGGAAGCCCTTCGGCCGTTCTCCCACGACGGTATCAGTCAGCAGGAGGTCGTCGGTTTGATATCCCTGATGGTCTGGACACTGACGATCATCGTCACCTTCAAATATGTTCTCTTCCTGCTGCGTGCGGACAACGACGGCGAAGGAGGTACGCTTT
>NZ_JAFCXE010000053.1:0-8829 GCF_049897905.1 Pararhizobium sp. PWRC1-1
GCCAGCACGACCGTTTCCACCGCTAGATCTTCCTCGGCCGCGGCCATAACCCTCACTGTTGGTGATTTCACAGTACCCTCCTGTCATAGGTGGTCCGGCGAGGCGCCCGCGCCCGTTTTTGGCTACGCATCGTAACTCGGATGGCGTGGGAGCGATAGCGGTTGCTGCTGGCTCAGCGGTACTGGGTCGGTGGCTGAAGGGCGGTTATCCGATATATTCGCCCTAGAAGAGACTCTCTGCCGCCGGCCCTAACCCAGACCACATTCAGGTCCGGGTTAGAAAATTTGAGACGGATGGACGTTGTAACAACAGGGTCCACGGTTCTGATGCCTTCAAGGCGTAACTGTTTGGTAACGGCGCGGTTTGCGGCTCCGCAGAATCGGTCGTGCGCTGCGATAGAGGATCAATGCGATGATCAGGCCGATGTAGATGAGTTGTTCCATCAAAAAGATTTTCGTCGACAGGGCATAGTGAAGCACGCCGCATACGGCAATAATGTAGATCAGGCGGTGCAATCTGATCCAGTTCACACCCATGCGCCTTATCGAAAACCTGTTCGAGGTAAGTGCCAGCGGTATCAGCATCGCCAGACCGGCCATTCCGAACATGATGAACGGTCGCTTGAGCGTGTCGTTCACGACGGCGGTGACGTCCATGGCCTGATCAAGCACGAGATAGACCGTGAAATGAAGGACGATGTAATAGAAGCACAGCAGCCCAAGCGCCCTTCGATACGCGATGAAATTCCAGCCGATCAGGTCGCGAACAGGCGTCACGGCCATCGTGAGGATCAGAAACCGCAATCCCCACAGTCCCAGAAATAATTCAAACGTCTTAACGGGGTCGGCGCCCAGCCCGCCTGTGGCGCCGAGGTAAAAATACCATACGGCAGGTGCCAGCCCGGCGACATAGGTAGCCCAGATCAAGGCCGGTTGCCATTGTTTCCAAGAGCTGCGCCCGGTCGGCTTCATCAGTAGTTCGCCCGCAGGTCCATGCCCGCGTACAGGCCCGCAATCTCGTCGGCATAACCGTTGAAGGGAAGGGTCGGATGGCGGCCGGTGTTGAAAAATCCGCTCTCACCGATACGCCGCTCCGTTGCCTGACTCCAGCGGGGATGATCGACCTTCGGGTTCACATTGGCGTAAAAACCATATTCCTGCGCATTGGCAACCTGCCAGGTGTTCATGGGTTGCGTGTCTGTCAATGTGATGCGGACGATAGACTTGATCCCTTTAAAGCCGTACTTCCAAGGGACGACGAGCCGGATTGGCGCGCCGTTCTGGTTCGGCAGCGTTTCGCCGTACAATCCCACGGCCAGGAGCGTCAGGGGATGCCGAGCTTCGTCAAGGCGAAGTCCTTCCACATACGGCCAAGGCAAAGACTGGAAGACGCTTTTCTGTCCCGGCATTTCGTCCGGGCGAACGACGGTCTCGAAGGCGACGTATTTGGCGTTGCCGAGGGGCTCCACTTTGTCCAAAAGAGCGGCAAGCGGAAATCCATTCCAGGGGATGACCATGGACCATCCCTCAACGCAGCGCATCCGATAGGTTCGCTCCTCGATCGGAAATTCCTTCATGATCTGCTCGACATCGAAGGTGCCGGGCTTGCCCGCCATGCCGTCAACCGTGATCGCCCAGGGAAGCGGTTTGAACGCACCGGAAAGAGCTGCCGGATCCGCCTTGTCGAGCCCGAACTCATAGAAGTTGTTGTAGGTCGTGACATCCTCGCGCGGTGTCGGCATTTCATCGACCTTGTAGATGCTGGGCACTGTGGAAAGCGGTGAGGCTTGCGCTCCGCGCGCAGACAACAGCGACATCGCGCCAAATACCCCGGCCGCAAGAAATTCGCGGCGTTGCAGATAGACAGCGCGAGGAGTAATTTCGGAAGTGGCAATCTTCAGAGGACGATACGCCGGCATTGTTGATCCTTCGGTCAAGTTGAGCGACGACGGTGCAACTGGGGCAGCGTGCCGTAAACGCTGTTATGCTGGGTATTGAATAAGAAGAAACCCAATTTTTCGTGCGCGCAGCGTGATCGGGACATGAAAAGGGGGCCAGTGGTCGGTCGGTTACCGCGGGCAGAACCTGTATCCATCAGCAAGGGAACAGGAGGGTGTGAATGTCCAAAGACGCGGCTGCTCACACCCAACGACGCTCAATGCATCGCGACGACCGGTTGTTGATCTTATACACCTCAACCGCGGGCGCTCTCCCGCGCAGCGGGTTCGTTCTTCGGCCCCAAACCGGTCACTCATCCCACCCAAGACTTTGGCGCTATTGGGACAAGTATGACAATAGAGTGGTTGGTTCGATTCCACTTGGGGCGAACATCTGCTGGGATGTCATTTCTGTCGGTTACTGATCGCATCCTGATCTCCCCGCTGTCGTACTCAGGGCGTTAATACGGGTGCCTTGTGAAGCACGCCATTTTGCAATTAGCTGGGCGCCATGTTCTTGGCTTCCAGGCCAATGGTGACGGCAAGTAAGAGTGCGACGACGGTAGCACATAGGAATGAGATGGCAAAAGCGCCGGTCGCTTTCACTGCTCCCATGTTCAGGCTGAACCACCTGATCTCAGCTTGAGCGTACCAAAGTGTAGCAACCAGCATTGTCAGGATGCCGACCGTGACGCCCTGTGCGTGCGGCATGAACAGGAAGTCAAATCCCAGACCGACGATGAAGGCAAATGGAGCCGCAACATAACACTGGCTGAAGAAGGGTGGGCGCAGAGTGTTTCGGGTTATCCTGGTCGACCGAAGGCGCAGCGTAGTGACAGCCATGGACAGCGGGAAAATCCCGAACACCACGCCACGCGCGATCAAAAGGTTTGACCCGGAGCCAAGCTCCTTGGCAGCAACCGTGGGATCGTAAACAGACGGAAAGGCGGCTGCGACCCCTTGTGACAGAAGAAGCGTTATCAGAAGGAAGAGGGGAGGGCTCAAGGTATCTTCGTACTGATCCTCGGGTCTGTCGGCCAGCTCGCTGTCGGCATACCGCATCATGCTCAGCGGTTTCACGACGGAACGCCACATCGTTAGCGGATAAAACAGCAGCCAGGATATTAGTTCGTAAAGCAGCTCTTCTAGCGACTTCAGCAGTCTCATAAAGTCCAAGGCGACCTCCTGTTTGTGCCGGATAGACGCTTAACAGAGCATCCCGACAGCGTAAGTGTGATCGCGAAAGACATTATCGCGCTGGTCGCTCATGCAATCCGCAAAGGCTCACACGTCTGCAGGGAACTTTTGCAGTGGATATCCCCTTCCTGGCGTGGTCCAACAGCGCCAGATTTGGGCGATCCGCTTTTCCTCGACCTGGGAGGGACGCATGCGAGATCGCGCGTTGTTCGACCTCGCAATCGACAGCAAACTGCGTGGTTGCGATCTGGTGAAAGTGAAAATCGGATGAGTGGAAATTCGAAGCCGTTCCATGGTCATCCAGCAAAAGACCGGCCGCCCGGTGCAGTTCGAAATCACGGCGGACGTGAGGGTGGGTGACCGCAATTGGTCTACGACGCGAAGACCACTACCGCCGACATCACCTTGAGCTGGGCCAAGCTGAGCTTCCCCATGGGCTTTCCGATAGGTCGGCCCACCTCGATCGAGGTGCGCATGGCTCAGCCGTCGGGCGTCTTGCCTTCCATAAGTGCCATCAGCCGGTCGAGCGGCCCAGCGACCGCATGGATCGTCCGGGTAGTAACCTTGGGATAGAGCGCGGTTGTCTCCAGCTTGCTATGTCCGAGCAGAACCTGGATGACCCGGATATCGGTGTCATCCTCCAGAAGGTGGGTGGCAAAGCTGTGCCGTAGGGTATGCGGACTGACGCGCTTGTGTATACCGTCGACCAGCTTCCTGAACGGCGCGATGCAGTTGCCGCGACGAGATCGGGTTGGTGCGACTGCGTCCCGGAAACAGCCAGCCATGAGGTAGCATCACGCCGCGCCGCTTTCCTTCGCGCTACCACAGTCGCAACAGTTCAAGAAGTTGCGGGGAAAACATGGCATTGCGATCCTTGCGACCTTTGCGTTGGTCAACGCGGATCAGCACGCGTGTCGAGTCGATGTCATCGACCTTGAGATGCGCGACCTCCGAGACGCGCAAGCCCCCGTCATAGGCTACGCCAAGCGCCGCTTTGTATTTGATGCCTGGCGGCGTCTCGAGCAACCGTGCAGCTTCCTCCATGCTCAGCACATCGCGTAGCTTGCGTGGATTGCGGGTGATCACCAGCGCTCGCGCCATATCCCGCCGTTCTAGCGTCACCGTATACAGAAAGCGCAGCGCTGAAACCGTGCCGCTGATCGTCGCCGGGTCCACACCGTTCTCATGCTGATACAACTGGAAATGCCGTATGTCAGCGACCGTTGCGCTGTCAGGGGCACGCCCAAGAAACGTGACAAAGCGCCGGACATGACGGATGTAGTCCTGCCGAGTGTGGGATCCCAACCCCCGCATTACCATGTCTTCTTGCATGCGTTGGCGATGCGGTGTGGTCCGGGTATTGTTGGAGAAGCTGGCCATTGAACGTTCCTCTCGTTGAAGGGAACTCCATGGTCAGGCAACACTTAGAACTCAGATAATCACACCAACCTCACCGCGCACGCCCTCCCGCGAAGCGGGTTCGTGCATGAGGTGGTGAGCGGACCGGCCGCTTATGGATAAAGCCCTGAAACCAGACATCAGGGAACGTAGCTCAGCCGAATCACCCTGTCATCGATTTGTTCACTGCTGGCGAGGCGCAAGGGTGGGCGAGCCGCAGCGAAGAAAGGGGTACCGTGGCCAAGGACTTCTGGGTGCAGATAGATGCGGTACTCATCAATCAGCCCTAACTCGGCCAGGCGTTGAGCGAGCTTGGGTCCGCCCACCTCGATCTCACCGTGCACCTCGGCTTTGAGCCGGCGCACTTCCCCTTCAAGGTCGGGACCGAGGAGCGTGGCATTGGGACCGACAATCTCCATTGTGCTGGAGACCACCCACTTCGGTGCCTTGCGCCACGCCACGGCAAAGGCCTGGTGGTCCGCATCCCAACCGGGCTGGTCCTGGTCCCAATAGCTCATGACCCCATAAAGAAGGCGGCCGTAAAGGCTGCCGGCAAGGCCATTCGTCTGGTCCACAAAGTGACGAAAAAGTTTGGGGCTGGGCGGTGTCATCCGATCATGGTCGACATAACCGTCCAACGACTGATTCATCCCAAAGAAAAGCCTAGCCATCCGCGCCTCCCAATGCTGACCGACATCGCGTCACGCCGGGTTCAGTCTTTGTCGTATCTGTGGTAGCAGTCAGTCCGACAGAAACAACTCCGATTTTGCAACCAGTTGTGACGCGATGAGAGTTAGACCCTCGGGATGCCCAATCAGCCTGACAAGTGAGACCTTCGGTGTGGAGCCTTATCATCTTGAGTGACTCCATGTTCGGCGGTCGCCGCCGCAGCTTTCGCTCTTTCTGACCGATTGTGACCTGTTCCCCGATCTCCTCGACGCGGTTCGCGAGAAGCGTGAAATAGGTCGACAGATCGATCCCAAGGCCTGCAAGCGGGATGTAGACGGGCGATCGACCGCCTTCGATGGTTCAAGCCCTCATCCGGGGGGTTTTGGCGAACACACTAAGACCGAGCCATTCCTGCATGTCGCGCGCGAGACCCCTGTCCCCTTCAAGTTTCAGCGTTTCTGCATCGGTTTCCTGACGTATGGTCGTGAGGCCCATCCAAATTGCGGTCATCGAACGGAGCGACCCTTCGACGAGAAGGTCTACATCATAGCCCGGATCGAAGTTACAGAGATCGACTTTTCCGTTTTCGACCACAAGCCACCAGCTCTTTTGCGCGGCAGAAAGTTCCGGGTACAGAAACTGTATCGTACAACGGCGGGTCGGAAGTATACTTGTATCGAGGCTCCGCCGCATGTCCCACATGAGCAGAGAAGGGTCGAGATTCTTCAAGGAAAGTCGCGATTCCATCCACCGTTGAGCCCAATTTCCGAGACCTATGATCAAAGGTCTCAATTCTTCGCCCGCTGCCGTGAGTTGGTAATCGGTCATGCCGTTCGCACTCCTTGTCACCGTGATGACGCCCGATTGTTCCAGTTCTTTCAGTCGTTTTGACAGGAGCGCCGGGGACATTTTTGGCAGGCCGCGACGCAACTCATTAAAGCGCGTCGATCCGCAAAGTAACTCGCGGACGACTAAGGTCGTCCAACGCGAGCAGAGAATTTCCGACGCCATTGATACCGGACAGAATTGGCCATAGCCGTCACGCTCTACCATATGGACCTCCAACAGTCGGGATCAGGCACGATATTGCAAAACAACCCGTCCTCCAAACGCTCCTTGCCTGGCCCGCAACGGAGTTCAGTACAGTTCGTGTACTAGCCGCAAGTGTGAAACGAGCGCAGAGTTTCAATCCTCACGAGATAGGAGGCATTGATATGCTCGGGCTTACAGAACCAAAACAGAACCTTGGCGACGGTCTGACCATTGTCGAACGAACCAATTCGGTCCTGCCCACCATTGCGCAACGCGCCGCATCGATCGACGAGAGTGACACCTTCGTCGCCGAGAATTACGCGCTGCTAAAGGAATTTGGCCTCGTGCGGGCAGGCGTTCCAATCGAATTGGGCGGGCTGGGCGCGGAAGTGCCCGAACTTTCCGAGATGCTCAAATCCATTGCTCGTGCATGTGGGTCGACTGCGCTTGCCTTTTCCATGCATACCCATCAAGTCGCCATCCCCGCCTGGCGCTGGCGGCATCAAAAGGTGGCGGGGGTGGAGCCGCTCCTGAGACGTGTCGCATCGGAGCAAATCATATTGCTGTCGAGCGGCGGATCGGACTGGATCAGCGGATCGGGCACGGCCATGAAAGTTGATGGCGGATACCGGATCACCGCGCGTAAACGCTTCACTTCCGGCGCGGCGGCAGGAAAAATCCTGATGACCGGTGCCGTTTATGAAGATCAGGACGGCGCGCGCTCCGTCATTCATTTCGGCGTTCCGATGGCATCGCCAGAGGTTTCGATAGAGGATACGTGGCGAACACTTGGAATGAGGGGAACTGGGTCAAACGATATCATCATCGAAAACCTCTTCGTGCCGGATGCGAGTGTCGCATTTTCCAGAAGCGCGGGGCAATGGCATCCAGTATTTCAAGTCATCGGCATGATCGCGTTTCCTCTGATCTACGCGGTCTATCTTGGCGTCGCCGAGAGCGCCCGCGACATCGCAGTCAAGATGGTCCGCAGCAAGGCCAACAGCGATCATCTGATCGAGTTGGTTGGGCGCATGGAAACGTCTCTGAGGGCCGCACAGATCGCGCATCGCTGGATGTTAGAGGTGGTTGCTCGAAACGAACCGTCCGCGGAAACCGTCAACGAGGTTATGATCGGCCGTTCCTTGGTCGCGCGGCACGCTATCGAGGTGACGGAGCTTGCCATTGAGGTCGCGGGCGGCGCGGCATTCTATCGAGAGAACGGGCTGGAGCGCTGCTTTCGTGACATACAGGGCGCTCGCTATCATCCGATGCAGCCCGGAGCCCAGGCGCTTTACGCGGGTTCATTCGCACTCGGACTTCCCACCGAGAAGATTTTCTAGCGCCTGGCGCAACGACGAACTCAGCGGAATCATAGGAAGGTGGGCTAGTTTGATATCCAGAATCCGAATGGATGAGCCCGCCAGCAGGGACGACAAAGCAACCTCTTGTCCGCTTCGGGCAGACTGCGGAAATGATTTCCGCTTCGCGCCTTCATCTCGGTCATAGAGGCCATCGTCGCGCCTGCCTGAGAGAAGACGTCGCCAACGATGGGTTGGACGACGTAATTGCACCCCAATAGCAGACGTTCCGCCGAGGAAGCGAAAAATTCCTGCGCCGTCCGGGTCACGGAAGACCGGCGTTAAAGGAGTCAAACGTCAGCCAACTTGAACAATAGCGTGGTTACGAGCTTGTTAGCGTCAGGTTCGATGGAAGGGTTATTGTCGTGTACTTCTAGCCGACACGCGAACAACTCCCCTGCCTCGGTGCTGGCGGCATCCCACTGCAGCCCTTTTTCCTTCGCCCATCCGACGAGCATGGCGGTGGCATCGTAAAGACCCTCATACGATCCAGTATATGTCATACGGACGAATCGCCCTGCGGGAAGAACACCTTCAACCAGGCGTCCCGACAGGGGAATGGGCGCATCAGTGGTCATGCCGGTCTCGATCTCGAGGCGCGGCATGTCGACGAGGTTGAACTTGATGAACTCCATGCCATCTGGCTCGGCATGCGCCCGTGCAAACGCCTGGAACAGTTCGTCAAAGGCCGGATCGACTTCTTCAGCGAACGGGATGACCACAGGCAAGCGGACAGCGATGTAACGCTGCTCCTCCCGCTCAACAATTTCTGGTATTGTCAGCATGAGCTTCTCCGTTCATCCAAGGAATGGACGCACGAACGTTTATCAGTCCGACAACATCGATGGCAAAATATATCGCAACCTGAAAGAAACATTGTAGGAAGTTGCGATCCCAGGATGGGGCGGCTGCTTTGGGCCGCGAGGCGTCTTCCGCTTCGCGCCCTCATTCCGGCCTTTAAAATAGGCACTGGAGTATGCCACAAGCCGCCATCCGGGTCGCTGGTTGATGGCTGCAGATTAACCTGCAAGTCTGCCAACACCGCCTTCGACCTTCGCCACCACCCTTCGATACATGAAGCTGCGCATCGCTGCCTTTGCCGCACTGCCTGTCGAAAGCCTGGAGCATCTGAGCCTGACAGCGAAGCTGCACGATATCGGACAGATGGAAGGCACGTCCACCCAAAGGTCCGACGTCGCATGAGCACCCCGGTCGACATCGTCATCTATCACAATCCCG
>NZ_JAFCXE010000054.1:0-8620 GCF_049897905.1 Pararhizobium sp. PWRC1-1
GGTCAAACTGCCACGGCGGCGAAGACTCGCCTCATACTCCGCCCAGTTCGTCACTTTGAATTTCATCTTGCTGATGAGGTGTCGACGGGCGGCGTTATGCTTGTGCGGCATGCTGGATCAATCTTGCTATTTTCGATCGCAGCCACATAGTTGCAAAACGTTGAAATTTGATCCCTGCACCAATGCTTCGAACTATACCAAGATTGCCATTGCGCCAGTGATCAGCAAGATATTCAAACGCTGCTACTCGCTGCGTGCCGTCGCGCGATGACGTTGTCCTCGCGCCAGTTCGACGAAGCGACGCTTGATCTTTTCAAACAGCGCCGGCGGTAAGGGTCCAAGATAACCGGTCTCCGTGTCTGTGGGCCTCACATCCGGTCCCGGCCAAATAAACCGGTTGCTCTCCGTCAAAACAATCCAAGATCGTTGATCGTCCAGTCCGAGGCGCCGCTTTGTCGCTGGCGGAATCTCGATCGCCTCTATCGGATCAGAGGGCGGCGAGTGCGTGATCGGCAAAACCCGAACGGCCGGTGTTCCATCGTCCAACGTCGCAACAATCGCCAACACCAGAGCCGGGCGATCCTTGTCGCCTTCCTCGCGCCCTTCGAGATGCTGCCAATGCCAGAGATACGAATACCGGAAGACCCAGCCGACCTTAGGTTCAGTCGGCAGCATGCTTGCCCTTCACCAGTTCGACATTGAGACGTTCAAGACCGGGCTCCATACACGACGCTTCGATGGCGGCGAGCTCCTCATCACCGAGGACTGTCGTCAATTCCACTCGACGATCCCGTTTCGCCAGACGAAGGTAATCCTCATAGGCGATCAGTACGGTGCGTGGCCGGCCATTCTTGGTTATAATGACCGGCTCTCGCACTGCGGCGTCCTGATAGGCGCCAAAGTTCTTGGATACGGCAGCAGCCGTTACGGTCGATGTCATTATCGCCTCCTTTTCCGTAAATTACGGGATTTCAGGATTTTACACAAGAGCTTTTAGAGTTCCGAGAACCACCGCCCCTCCCTCCCCGATTGCCCACACCGCTCTTGTGAATGTGCTTGGCGCCGCCAAGTTTGCACGCCTTGCCATAACCAGACGGGCGCAGCCCCCGGAAATGACACGGTCAAACAGACAACTCGTTCGCTGAGGTAACATCGGTCATGTTGAAATTCCTTCCGGGCTTTCAGGTCCTGCGCCGCACATTGGAGGGTCGACACTGGCGCCTGCTTGCGGCCGTCGTTGTTCTGGGGCTGTGTAGCGCGGTGCTGAGGGCGCAGGTATTGGTCTCATTATTCCAATGCTTAGCATTATCGCCGGCCAACGGGACAAAGCGGGCGCAGACTTTCTGCCATCTTCGAGCAGGTTGGATCGGGCTTCGATGACGGAGAACGGTTGATGGTGATCTCCATTGCCGTCCTGGCCTTGATTACGCTGAAGAACATTCTGGCATTTGCCAATACCATCCTCACGAACTTTATCTATGGCAAAGCCAGCCATGCCATACGAAGCGCACTTGCAGATCAGTTTTTGCGGATTGGCTATTCATTTTTCCTGCAACAGAGTCCCGGGAGGTTGCTGAATATAATCTCCAACGAGTCCTGGCGAGCGTCGGACGCGATACAAACTGTCCTTACGGCAACCGTGAATGCATCGGCTGAGCATTGGTGCAGGGATCAAATTTCAACGTTTTGCAACTATGTGGCTGCGATCGAAAATAGCAAGATTGATCCAGCATGCCGCACAAGCATAACGCCGCCCGTCGACACCTCATCAGCACACTGCCGATGGAGCTTATGATGGCTATCCATCCTACGACGCGGTTCACCGTCACAGCGCTGGCGCCAGGGTCGTCATTCCACCGCGCTCGAACGCGGTTGAACGGCTCACCGCCCAAGCATCCTGCCAGAGAGACAACCACATAGCATCCATGCAGGCAGATGGCCGGCTGAAATGGCAGACGTCCACCGGCTATGGCAAACGGGCGCTCATCGAAACGGCGATCGGCAGGTACAAGGGCGTCATCGGGCCGCGTTTGCACGCTCGTTCATTCCGTGCGCAGCAGACTGAAGCTGCGATCGGCGTCGCCATCCTTAACCGAATGCTCGCCTGCGGACGCTCGAAATCCATTTGTTGCGAGGCACCGACGGCAGCAACGAAATAAGTAACGCATCAAAGACCGAATGATGACCCGTCGCTGAGCGGTGCACCAACGCCGAAGAGATCAGTTAACTCGCGGAATGCCGTCTACGCCCTCCAGCCATCCGAGTTCTCTACATTTTTGCTCACCCGCCGCAATTGCAGCAGCTTGATTGGCAAATGGTCCTGCCAAGTCAATCAGGTTGCCGCGGAATATAATCATCGCTCGCTTGCCCACAACGTCGAAAATAATCTGCATACCGACTTCATATTTCATCAATTCCCCACATCAAACCGGCCATAGGATCCAATGAAAAGCCGCCGAGACATCTCCACTTTTTTCATTCCCACGAACACACCTTTGCTTCACGATGCGATCGGTCGGCGATCGTCGGTCAGGTATCGCTTGCGATAGTGACCGGAAGCTCTTCCATTCGGATAAGCTGTTTGACGCAAAATGCCGCGGCGCTCGGACCGAGTTCCTCGGCGCCCTTGATCATACTCCAGCCCCCGTCTTCGATGAACTTGCTTCTGTCCCAGTTCGCGGTGTTCCTCAACGTTTCCAGGTTTTTCGCGGCACCTTCAGCCGAGATGAACCGTTCAACGCAGATGCCGGCGGCGAGGTCGTTTCGCGCTTGTCTGGCCGCCATTTCGGCCATGACAAAGGCACGGCCACCTGTCTGCCAGCCAGCACCGGCGAACCCGATCGCCATCGTGAGCAGCGATGCGCCGATCATCGACCATAACCAAACCTTTTTCGACGGACGGTATGCGCTCCAGCGGCTTGAAAATGTCTCGCTCACGAACTCCACTCCCTGAACATTTTCGAGTTCACCATTTATATCACGCCATGAAGAATGCCGCGTGGATATCAAACACGTTTTGTTGATTACGCAGAGAGAAAGCGACAGGCTCGCTTAAGGCGCGGGGTCAATGCGTTAAAGAAGCTTAGCCAGGCGTCGCAGTCGCGCAAGGGATTCTGCCAACAGCGGTTCGTGCAGAAGCATTTCGCGCACATGTCCCAGCGCCAATTCTTCGAGAAGGCTTTGCCCAAAAGGCGTGAGCCCGACAAACACGCTTCGTTTGTCCTTCGTTGCCTGTGTCCTTTTGACGAGGCCCGCGACGACCATTCGATCGACAAGCTGCACTGCTCCATTCGGCTGCAGAAGCATCTGGCGCGCCAGATCCTTCATGGTGACTTCACTTTGAGGCGCCACCTTTATCGCCAGCAATGCTTGGTATTGTTGAGATGTGATCCCGGCCGCCGTCACTGTCGTCTCGCTATAGGCAAAGAAGTGCCTCATAGCCAACCGGAAGCCTGCCAAGCCTTCGTAAACACCAGGATCCAGGGTCGATTCTTCGTGGTGCTGACCGGTACTGCCAAGTGTCGTTTGGTCAGCAATGTCCTTTTCATTGGCCGCTTGGGGCAGGACGCCGGTGGTATTTCGTGATCCTGAAACGCTTCGACTGGATTTGGGCATCCATGTATCCTTGCAACTATGTCATGTCATGATATAGTGCGGTTTAGCTCGGGAGGGGAGCCGCGATCGCACCAAGCTTATTTCAATGAGCCAGCTAAGCTGTGGTAACCAACCGTCCGGGAAGGGATGGAGTACAACAGTGGGCTTATCTGGAGCTTGGCGCGGTCGCGACATCAGCTTTGAGCGGTAGAGTTAATTTCGAAATTGCGCGGGCATTGTGGCGGCATCTGGTTCAATTGTCTTCCTACCGATTAAAAGTCTGGCCTCGCCGACGACTCTTGTGAAAAGAGGCAAACATCCGGCCTGAACCAAGGGAGAGGTGACATGAAAACGGTTCCAATGCTCTTTCTTGGATTAATTGCACTTTGCGCATCGGGTCGTACAGCCGATGCCGCCTCCCTATCTGGAAGACCCGTCAGCGAGTCGGCATTGACACAATCTCAGAAAGCTCCCGAACCAGCACGATATATTCGCGATGTCGAAGGAAAGACCGTCCGGCTTGTCGGGCGGCGGTTTTACTCTAATCCGGAAAAAACGCTCGATTTCCCCGGGCGGGATGAAACAAAACCTGCGGCATACTAGGGCAGATATGATTGTGCGAGACTTTGCTAATCCATGGCATGCCTTACCCCGGACATACAGTTGAGCGTTTGGCAAGATGGGAAACTGGTGCGCGAACCGGTGCTTCTTTCAATCATCGGAATGCGCGAAGCGCTTCAGGCGTGTGACTTCGACGAGGCAAAAGTCAACCTGATCTGCAAGAACGTCGAAAACCACGGCAAGTGCTCGATGGGAGCCGGCGATGGACTGGCGAGGCCGCCAATGGAAAGTCTTAGTTTTGCCTTCTCTTTTTCGATCAGGGCGGCAAGGTCGGCATGGGGATTTTGACTTCGAGGCCGGGCAATCGCGCCAGCGGAGCGTAGCTTGATTATCGAAGGAATTGCTCACCAGGGCTGCGGCGATGAAGTCGATTCAATCGCCCGTAATATTGTCGGCGTCGTCAATGTCCAAATTCGAATTTTCTAGCAGGGCCACAGGCATTGATCGGAGATTTCAGTGTGAGGCGGTATCAATCCGGCTCGACGAACCCGACCGTTAGCTGGTTCCAAGGTTCATAAGTGCCCGGTCGATCTCTGAAACGTGGCTACTAATGAAAAAGCCCGAAGCGTTTGCCTCGGGCCATTCTGATTTTAGTTGTCTTTGTATTCTGGCTGAGCCTTCAACGTCGCTTCTGTTGAATCAACATACACACGAACATCATCGCCCTTTTCGTTCCGCATGATATTGACGGATTCAAGAGGGACGGCGATGTGACGTTCGCCCATCCCCAGGAACCCACCAATGTCCATCACCAGTTGGTTGACGGATCCGTCGGCGTTAAGCACCAACTTGTCGACTTCGCCGATGTTCTCGTCCTTGGCGCCATAAACTTTCGCGCCAGTCAGGTTTTCGGAAGTCAGATCGGTCATTTCGGTCGCACGATAGCCGTCGCGTTTGACGTCTGGACGAACCAGACCCATTCCGCCAGCAGGCGCTGCCGTGGTTGTCGGCGCAACATAGGCTGGTGCGTCCGTCAACATCTGCTTGTTCGAGTTAACCACGAGGAAGTATTCGTCAGCGTCCTCGCCATCCTTGATGAACTTGATGTCCTTCATCGGAATGGCGACATTTTTTTCTCCCATTCCGAGAAAGCCACCGACGCCCAGCACAACCGCTTTCACCTGACCATCGCGGCTTAAAATAACTTCATTGACCTCGCCAATGTCGTCCCATTCCTTTTCTGCGCCGGGTTGCACGGCCGTATCAGCCGCCATCTCTTTTTCCGTCGCGTAGAGCCGCATGCCAATGAACTGCGATGCCATGATATCGGTCGGCTGCTGCTCATACATTGTCATTGGAGCCATGTTGGCTGCAAAGGCGTTTCCGCCCAGCAAAACCAGTGTCAGCGCCGTTGTTGCTAGAAACTTTTTCATAGGTATCTCCTGATGTTCGGGATTGCCCAATCGCTTTCTGGTGCAACGGAGAGTGCTTGCACCGCGAATGTTCATTGTTCAAACATGTTTGAAGTGAACGAGCCCGATAAACTCCGCATGATCTAAACTTGCGAAAGCGCTGCATGTTCCGACGTTTGGTTGAAATTGTGATCTTTGTTCAATCTGGCTATCAAAGGCATCACGGAGTTATGCCAGCAGGACACCAAGCGGCCCACGATCTCGCATCACAAGGAAGTTCCGGTGACGCTGCTCGACTGAAGCTTGGTCGGACGGTGCCTTGATCATCCGCATTGCATCGGAACGGACCAGATCGGCGTGACGGGTCAATGTTTGCATGCGCTTGATGTCGTGTTCACAACTCACGACCGACGTTAAAACATCGAGCATTCTAACCATAACGGCTGTGCTGCCTGAACCGTTTTGGCGAATCATATGAAACATCGCGTCAACCAGACCGTCATAATTGACGCATGGTGTAACGAGCACAGGCCTGTCGTCTTTTGCCGTCAGTCCGGTGGAGAGATATCGCGGGACCAGATCACAAAGTGCAGCACCAAGACGATCAACAACGCTCATGGCGGTGTGCGGGTCGTTGATCCCCGGCGACAGCGCCCGAACCGCCACCTCGACCAGCTGGCGGATCGGAAACTCGATGTCGGCGGGACTGCCACGATGGCCGGCGAGTGCTGTCGCGGCACGGATGGCATCCTCGCAACCCTCTGCCTGTGGCTTGACCAACGCAATCGGAGCGCCGGGATAGACATAATCGCCAGGGCGAACCAGCAAGCGGATCGAGACTTCATGTTCGTCCGCCCAGGTCGCAAGGCCGGAACTGTCGAGCTGCTGAAGATAGCCGCTGCGGTCGTCCGCAATGGCGACAGCGTTTGCCCAGGTCGAAGCAGGTGGGGGTGCATTCTGCGGCTTATCGAACGTCAGGGCGGTGATAGCATCACCGACATCCTCACTGACAAGGCCGATCACCGTATCGACATTGATACGACCTGCCATGTGACCGACAAAATAGATCAGGGTTCCCACGCAAACGAAGGCGAGCAGGATCCCGATTGTAAGAGACATGTGCGGTACGAAAACACCTTCATCCTGCGTCCGCACCGTGCGCAGAACCATCAACGCGTAGGAAAACGTCCCAAGGAAAGCACCAAGGGTCGCCTGATTTCCCCGGTCTTTTACAAAATTTCGGAGCAGCCGAGGTCCCATTTGCCCGGCCGCGAGCGACAGGGCGGCAATTGTGATCGAAAACACCGTCCCGGCGACACCGATAGTAGACGATGCAACCGCCCCAAGAAGCGTCCGTGCTCCCGTTCCCCCGCCATTGTAGAGAAATGCGCTATCGAGCAGCCAGTCGGGCAAAAGTTCTGATGCGTCGACCTGCACCATCACGACGGCCAGCAGTATGCCGGCAAACGTCATCAGCGCCGGCACGAGCCAGAACGTTTCACCGAGACCGGTGAGGAATTTTTTAAGGCGTGCTTTCAACGATTTCTAACCTTTGAAGGTGTTGGAGGGCAATTATGCTGCTGCTGCTGCGTATCCTGTGTGAGGATGCCCCACGACTGTTCAATACCGCCGATCAATTCCCTAGGCCGGAAGAAAATCAGGAACTTCCAGCGCTTCGTTTAGTTAAGACATGTGGACAGGTCGAACAGCGTCTCACGACTTTCATCCAAATAGGAGCGAGCAATGACAATAAATCATAGATTTCAGGAACGAGCTGCGGGGTTTGGAGTGACGATCTTTGCTGTTGCGTTCATCGGCGCGTGCGGTTGTGCGTTGGCCCAAACGGAAGCTCCGGCCAAGCATGACTGCACAGTGAAGTCAGATGCGGAGTCAGAGAAGAATTTAAGCGAAAAACTGGATGATTGTAACGGCGTTTTAAAGCCACCAATCGTGGGCGACGGCAAGATTGTATCTCCCTCAAATTCAACAGGAACAATGCCAATTATCAAGCCAGGCGAACTTCCTAAAAATCAAAATCCGTAGTTACATATTTGTCGCCCGAAAACGAGAGTCATAATATTGTTTTATGCGTCTCCCCTGCATTTGTACCTGAAAACTCCCCGCCAAAAAATTTAATATTTTAAAATACCTTATGGGTAACGACTTATTTACTTGACGTATATTGCTGCCGTACTTTAGACATATTCCCCCAAGCCGTGCATCTTTATTAATCCTGGCGCGGCGGGTGGAGAGGAAGCCGTTCACAAGGAGCCGCGCTTTTTTTGCGGGATGGGGAAATGAAAGGACATAATTCGTAAGCGCTCATTTCCATGCGCGTCGACACGGCCCGTTTGACCGGGGTCGCTGTGCGACGGCTGCATCGGATCAGGCAGCGGCGGTTTTTGTGAAGGCCAAAGGCTCGATGCCGCAGGCGCGGCAGGTCAGCATGATGCTGTAGACGACGGCCCTGGCTCCGTCCACGGTATCGCTGAACAGCCAACTCTTTCTGCCAGTGGCAAAAATCCTGATATCACGCTCAAGCAAATTTTTGTCGATCGGCATCCTGCCGTCTTCGGTGTAGCGCGTCAGATACTTCCACTGGTTCAGGGTGTAGGACACGGCATCGCCAAGCTTGGTATCGGGCAAGACCTTCGGCGCTATGTTGTCGCCATGCCTTGAGAGCGTTGAGGATGGGGATGCTATGTTGCTGGCGCAAACGGCCAATGCATTGATCTCGCGTTTCGTCCTTGTCCGGCTTTTCGTTACACGCCTGGCTTTCAATCCGGTAGAGCTGTTCGAAGAACTTCAACGCCTGCTCCGGCGGGCCGCCGCCTTCTTCCTTGCCTTGAGCGCATCAACGAAGCGACGCCTGGAATGGGCCATGCATCCCAGATGGGTCGCTCCCTCCAGCGTGCGCTAGGCGGTGTAGCCATCGCTCATCAATATGCCGCGGTAATCGCCGAGGAAGGCCTGCGGATAAATCTGGCCGCGTCCGGGCTGATAATCGAGAAGCACGATCGGTTCATTGCTTTCCTCGCCGCTCCGATACGCCC
>NZ_JAFCXE010000055.1:0-7289 GCF_049897905.1 Pararhizobium sp. PWRC1-1
GAATGCTCGCCTGCGGACGCTCGAAATCCATTCGTTGCGAGGCACCGACGGCAGCAACGAAATAAGTAACGCATCAAAGACCGAATGATGACCCGTCGCTGAGCGGTGCACCAACGCCGACTGCCAGTTGAACTTGAAGCGGCAGTCAAGGGCATCGCGATAGACAAAACCATGGCCGTCGATTGCGGAGATGCCAATGGTCACCTGTTTCAATGTTGCAAGCATCGGCTTCATCGCTGCATTGGCAATGTCGTTAACCGAAAGCGAAAAGAAGCGCTGGCAGGATCGGTAGATTTTAACAAGCCAAGACTTGCAATATACTCTCCAAGGCTGTTCGTCATTTTCCCCTCTACCTTGCTGGATCGATGGAATCTCCCATCCTCAATCTCAGCGACGCGCGCTTCGACCGTCCTAATGATGCCACGGAGGGCAGGATTCCTTAGATTTTACCACCTTTGGCCGCCCCGACAATCCAATGCCTCGCTTCGTGCTTCAGGCGATGGATCCGATACCGGCCGACTACACGGCTGATCACTACTGGCGGTTACACCAGATCTCCGGAGCGGCACCCGCTCCGGAGACGGGTTAAAGTTTCCGACCCCGCCCGTCAGACGGCGATTATGAATAACCATCATACCTGAACCCTCTCGGGCAGATGTGTAGTGCCAGATTCCTTGAAACTTCCAAATAATCGACTTGGTCGAGGATTCCCGGTCGCCGCCTGACCGAAAGCGACCGGGTACTTTCGCTTCACGCATCACGGCATGAAGCGGCAGGGCGAAATCAAACAAATATGAGGATGGAAGGCTGAGAATTGCCAGCGTCAGCCCAGCGCCCGTCGTGATGCGTGCTACCTTTACCAGTCGATCGAGGCGGCCATCCCAATCGTAACCCTTGGCTTCCCCTCGTTCAAAGAACGAGGCCTGATCACCCCGGCGGAGAGAACAGGCCTTTAACTGGGTTTTCGGGAGAGTGGTTCCGAAGCCAGCTGTATAGAAACTGCCACGCTTCAATCTTGTACTAACCCTGACGTGAATATTTGACAGGCGACGCCTACTGCCACCTCGAGGCCTATCACGGCTGGGAAGTGGGACGTTCCGGCCTCTAGCTGTCTCCGTGAATCCGCTCCGCAAGCCGCTGCAGACAAACTGGCGCGTATGTCATTTGCTCAACATCGATCATCATGAGGAAATCGATCGCTGATCTCCGGTGGCGCTGGCTTGCCCTTGGCCGCTCCAACCGGCCTGCCTACGCGACGAGGGAGTAAGTTTGAATTGCCGCCATCAATGTTGATGCCAAACTAGTCTTCATGCTCCTCGCGACCCCTCGGATGTCGTTCAGCCGACGAGGAGGCTTTTTATCCCAGTCATAAGCCACTTTGATCCTCATGATCATTGCGCGGGAAACATCTTCGCGCGCATCTAGCATAACCGCCATACGTTCCGGGACTTGCCTGTGGCTTGCTACGCCAGTCGTATTGACGTGTCATTTTAGGATTAAAAGTTGATACCCGGCCGCCACATCGACACCGTTCCGGCGCGACTAGCGCTTGCTGAACAATCGGGAGCCATCTCGATTACATGGACAAGGACATCAAATGAGCGGACCATTAAAGACACATGACGACATGTCGGAACGCTGGTGGAAACCAATCCAATCGAGCCTTCGAGGAATGATCAGCGCTACGCAAGCGAACCGCTGCGATCAAAGGCTCAACTAAGAGGCAGGACAGATGTTCTGTGCCATAGCGCGAAGGCTCAAAGAAAAAAGGCAGCGAAGCGCCGACCTCCGGCCGTCACCTCACGCTGCTGCCAGTACATCCGTGGTCACAGCGCGAGGGACTTTGTAGAGACAATATAGGCCCCGATTGTGACAATGGCAAGTTTGGGAAGGAAGACCGGTTCGAGAGCGAAGGTCTGGTCGTCGGCAGTATGTTCAGCTCGTTCTGCTCGCTTTCTCACGAGCACGTTCTCTCCAGGCGTTCCATTCAGCCAACGACCAGGTCGGCGACCGGAAGGCTGTCTAATACAGGGTTAAGAGGCGCTTCGAAATGGGGTGTGATGGTCGTCGGAAGCCTGCGGAATACGTCCTTTGTGGCCCGCCCGTAGTGGGATCGCGCTAGATTGCTGGAGTGGTTCGCCCCACCTGGCCCCGGGCTTATAAGCGCGCCTCCAATCCGAGTGAAAAGATTTCAGACGTGTGAACTACCAGACAGGCACGCTGTTCGATGAACAGCAGGAAAAAAGGGATGCGTTAAAATACCAAAGGCGTGACACGATCGGTATACGCAACTCGAAAAATACTGGACGAGAGATCACAGTCGGAGAAGGACGAACGTTGGCGTTATCGACGGATTGTCCATCGCCGAGCTTGATGCAAATTTCACGCGACATCAGCAGAAGACGGCCCCTCACCGCTTCCTTGCGCAAACCGCTCGGCGTTATTCCACCTAAGGAAAAAATGATCGGGATGATGCCCCCTCGTACACGAGAATTGCGTGCAGCAACGTGGCTGGCTAATAGCCGCGTTACCGCGCACGTAAAAACCATACTGCCAGAAGCAAGGCGATTAGCACCGGGAAAACTCCAAGAACGTAAAGCATAGCACCGTTTGGATCAGTCACAAATCTCACCCTTTTCAATTTTCGCGTTCAGCATCAGGCCAAAGAAAAAGCCGCCATCCTTTCGAATGACGGCCACTTTTTAGCTCTAGTTTGTCAGAACCTAAAGAAGAGCTGAAAAACCTCGGGCGAATAATAGTAGCCATCGCTGTGGCGACGGTAACCACGGCGGTACTCGCGATAGCCTCGGTATCCGTTCCAATAGCCGCGGCGCTCTTGGCGTCTCTCAGCGCGGTAATGGCGGCGATCGTGCTGCCGGTCAAACCTGTATTCGCGGCGATCATAACGGCGCTGCGCGCGATCATGACGACGATGGTGGCGGTTCTTCCAGCGCGGCCTTTCGTCACTGTGGCGATAATGAACCGCCTGAACGTCAGACGTCACTTCACTCCTTGCAGGGACGAATGGAGCGGCTGATACCGGTGTGAAAGATGTAAGGCCGACCACTATCGAGATTGCAGCGGCGCCAAGTGTCTGGATTATCTTTTTCATGGTCATCCTTTCATGTGATGACCTACCATGCGCCTGGGGCTATGAACCCGACGTGAACCCTTCGTTCATATTGGGGTCGGCCAGAGCGCCGCGAGTGTGGGTGCGGTTGGTCTCGGGCTGGCCTGTGGTGGTAAAAGCCCCGTCGCCATGAGGATGATCTCCGCCAGGCGGATCAAAAGTCGGGGTGGATGTCGCTTGTCATGAATCTCAAATTAGCCGGAACAAAGGCCTCGGTCTAACATTACGTCATTATCGAAGCGTCCCCACACCGCTCGATACGGTGCAGAGCCCCAACTGCATCGACCCAACGGCCAGCCAATCCTCCCCGGATGGCTGGCTTTTTCATTTGGAGTTTACCCTACTGACGAGTATTTTTACTGGCCGGATGCGAATCCCCCTTCAGCGCGCCGGTGGCGAAGCAGCCGCCTTCCGTGCGGCGCAATTGCCGGGCCAGTGGTCGCCCCCCGGCCACTGGCCACGCTGACTGCGAGGACTGGATATGACAATCGCCACGTTAGTAGGCATCGCAATCGGCGCCGCGATTGGCACGGCCCTACTCGGCACTGCCACGACCGGTATTGCCATGGGTATCGTCGTGGGTGCGACCTGCGGGTATTTCCTCATGAAGAAGCTTTGACGCACGAGCCTTGTCGGAACTTGGTGCCGGACTGATATCTTAGCCACCGTTTCTCGCTTGAAACCAATATATTCCAGTGTCATCATATATATGGATGAGCCCTGAACGGTAGATCCCGCCTTTGCCACACCGCGGCCCGAAACTGCGGTGTGGCTTTTTATTACAGTGGAGCATCCTGCACGCTCTCATGGATGAACCCGGTCGCCGCTCCCGTTCCTGTGCACGGCAACGCATTTTTCGTCGCGTACCAACAAAAAAGCCGCCACCCGGACGACTGTCTCATAGGCGAAGCACCCGCAGTTGATTTTCGAGAAGCAACTCTATGGCCTTTTCGCGGTCCAACGACATCAAAGCAAAGAGTATCTCGTCTTGGCTAAAGCCCTTACCCACCATCGGTACACCGACCGAATAGAGGCCGGTCGGTGCGTCACCAAACGTCCGTAAAATCTCGAGGAGCGCTGATCGAGTTTCCTCATGGCGAGGCATTAGCTGACCAATCGAGGAGTCCAATAGTCAGCTGGAAGATGCTCTTTGCACCAATAACTGGAGCTGCCGCGGCCACGCTCCAAGCCAAAACAGCCCCATTGTCCGCAACCCGTATGGACGCATGTGCGCTCAGATATCGAAGCCGGCGCAGAGCGGGCAGTCTTGGTTTCATCGCTCACTTTGGCAGCCTCTGCACAACTCGGATGTTCTTATTATGTTCTTATTGGCAGCGAAGTCAATGCACCTCCTGCCAACAAAAAGCCGCCACCCGGTAAGGTGACGGCCTTGATTTGGCTGCGCGCGACTAATGGTGGCGTCGGTGGTGCTCGCGCTGCCGGGTTGATAAAGGCCCCGCCGCGATGAGGAGTGCGACGGGTGGCCGCCAGGAAGGCGCCGGAAACTAAACCCGCCACCCGAAGGTGACGGGCCGCCGAGGATGTTATCAAGCACCCTCCGCTCTCTCGACGCCGCACACAGCGCCGGATAAAAGGCCGCTCTCTACGCCCATGCGCGACGGAGCGCGGCAAACTGTTAGTCGGTGGACGCTCTGGCGGCGAAGTCGGCCTCGAGAGCTTCGTAATACTTAGCCTGCAAGAGCTCGGAGGCTTCGCTGGTGGTATGCAGCGTGCGACAAGCTGCGTCCGCTTCCCGATGTGCCAATTTTCCCGATTTCGCGAGCGATATGCCGATTGCCTGAATATTGCTGCCTCTATCATTGCCGTGACGAAAGACTTTGCCTCTTTTTTACTCAACTTGACGTCCTCTCTGTTGGGAGGCTGCCACTGCAACAAATCAAAGGACCTGCCACAACGCCCAAATATGGGAGTAGTAATCCGACGAACGCGTCCGTTAGCGCTTCCGTGGCAAGGGGCATGACCGACTGCCAAACACAGCACCGAACTAGGCCTCGTCAACCCCTAACTCCAGTTGTTCACCCGAGTGCCTCCTGTCTTCGGAAGCGCTACGTTTGATCCCGGCTCCAATTATATCCATGATCTCCTGGGCAGCGATCCGTTGCACGGCGTAGGCCTCGTCGGGATCGATGCCCGGATCTTCCTCGTGATCGCCGTGGGTTTCTTGCTCTAGCTTCAGGCGCTGGATGGTTTCCCGCGCCTCCGGAACGGTGTCTAAAAGCGCCACGAGCGAGACCAAGAGCTTTCTATGCGCGTTCAGCCTGCCTTCCAAGGTCATGAGATTGGTGTTCATGCAGATCTCCCAAAGTTGCGTGGAGCGCGGCGAAGCGCCGCCTTAGAAAAAAACCGTTGGACGTGTCAAAGGTTCCGCTTGGGAGAGCTCTTACCGAAACAGTTTCAATGCACACGCCGGCTACGCGGGAGATGGCAACCGGGGAACCGCTACGCGCCCACGGACCGACCAAGACAGAGGGTCGAGGAATACTGGGCAAGGTGCCTGCGGGTCATGGAGCCGCGCGGTAACGTCCTCAAGACAGATGATCATAGCTGACGACAGGACGGTTCATGCCAATTATCAGGTGCATTTCGAGCACTGGTGCGGCCACGAAGGCTGCAAGCGCTGGGGCTCCTTGGAAAAAACGCAGCCGCGGGAAAACCGAGTGGCGCTGCATGGAGCACCTGGCGGCCGACGCGTCGGCGAGGCTTTTATTTTTTTCGGCTACCTGGCAGATGCCTCGAACCTGGTAGCAGCATAGCTACCGTTGGGGTCTCTTACTGCCCCATCCGCTGCATGCCGCATTTTGGGTCGGCCGCATAAACGGGTGACTGTGGGAACAAATTAGCCGCATCTAATGTTACACTCACGAGGAGAGTGCCATGACAATCGTTGCAGCAAAATTGAAAGTAAGTCATTCCGACCCGAAGCTCCGCTCACAGAGCGCGGTCGGTCGCGCTGTCTACAAGGTCCTCGCGGATGCAACTGCCCATGGGTGGAGCATGGAAAAAACCAACCGCGAGATGGAGATGGTATTTGGAAACCTACGGCTTAGTTACATTGGGCGTTATCGGGCAAGACAAAGGCTGCCCACAGCGATCTTGCTAACGACGTCGTTAGCAGGGCTGCCCCTTCCGCGGTCGCGCGACGACCGATCGGGCCGGTGTAGCGTAGCAACCCCATTTCGCTATTACGGAAGCATTCCGGAACAGTCGAACGCTCCTGCGTTCACTCATAAACAAGGAGAACAGGCATGGCCAAGAATAGGATTCCGAAGAAGGTCGCAGGTTACAAGGTGCCCAAGGGCATCCGAAAATCGTCTGTAATCAGGGCGCTGCTTGCCAGTGACATCGGCCGTGATGTGCTAGCCAACGCATTGACTGCAGCTGCTGGCGCCGCGGCCGCCGTACTCATCGCCCAACGTGAAGAAATCAGCGACGCCACAAAGAAGGGCGCGCGCAAAGGTGCGAGGGCACTTGGTATCGCCGGGGAAGCCATCCGCGACGCGGCTCAAGCCGCCATGGAAGTCGTAAGGGATGCAGCGCATTCGGCTCTGCCAAAAAAAGTGCGCAAGGCGGCCGACAAGGGTCCTCGGCGGGCCGCCGCCGTCCACTGAAGCAGGGCAAAGACCTAGGACGAAAGAATAGGCGGCTGGAGCGCATCATTCGAAATCGCTTCGGCGACTCAATCGGTCACCGCGCGGCAGCTGCGGCGTTAGCGCACGTTGTTCTGCGTCTTCTACGGAAGCACCCGTGGATAGCCGGTGATCTTCTCCTCGCAGGATTGGGGCGAGGTGGAAAAGTTGGCGCCGGTGAGATAGCAAGACGTCTGCGGGGAATGATGCAAAGACACCAGAAGCCTAAGGAGTTAACACTGCTGCTGGATGCACCGAAAATTTAATCGCCAACGGCTGAAAACCTCCTGCGGAAACGCGGGAGGATTTTATGGAATTTTGAGCCAGTGGAGCATTGGTGCAGGGATCAAATTTCAACGTTTTGCAACTATGTGGCTGCGATCGAAAATAGCAGATCCAGCATGCCGCACAAGCATAACGCCGCCCGTCGACACCTCATCAGCAAGATGAAATTCAAAGTGACGAACTGGGCGGAGTATGAGGCGAGTCTTCGCCGCCGTGGCAGTTTGACC
>NZ_JAFCXE010000056.1:0-2500 GCF_049897905.1 Pararhizobium sp. PWRC1-1
CGATGAGCACTAGCAATGAGAACAATCAAGCCAATCGAACGATTAGTACCGGTAAGCTTCATGCATTGCTGCACTTCCACACCCGGCCTATCAACGTGGTAGTCTTCCACGGTTCTCAAGGGAATACTCGTTTTCAGGTTGGTTTCCCGCTTAGATGCCTTCAGCGGTTATCCATTCCATATATAGCTACCCTGCTATGCGGCTGGCGCCACAACAGGTCCACCAGAGATATGTCCATCCCGGTCCTCTCGTACTAGGGACAGATCCTGTCAATATTCCTACACCCACGGCAGATAGGGACCGAACTGTCTCACGACGTTCTGAACCCAGCTCACGTACCGCTTTAATTGGCGAACAGCCAAACCCTTGGGACCTGCTCCAGCCCCAGGATGCGATGAGCCGACATCGAGGTGCCAAACAACCCCGTCGATATGGACTCTTGGGGGTCATCAGCCTGTTATCCCCGGCGTACCTTTTATCCGTTGAGCGATGGCCCTTCCACACGGGACCACCGGATCACTATGACCGACTTTCGTCTCTGCTCGACTTGTCAGTCTCGCAGTCAGGCGGGCTTATGCCATTGCACTCGACGAACGATTTCCGACCGTTCTGAGCCCACCATCGCGCGCCTCCGTTACTCTTTCGGAGGCGACCGCCCCAGTCAAACTACCCACCATACACTGTCCCGGATCCGGATAACGGACCGCGGTTAGACATCCATGACGATAAGGGTGGTATTTCAAGGATGGCTCCACGAGAACTGGCGTCCCCGCTTCAAAGCCTACCACCTATCCTACACATGCCGACACGAATGCCAGTGTAAAGCTATAGTAAAGGTGCACGGGGTCTTTCCGTCTGACCGCAGGAACCCCGCATCTTCACGGGGAATTCAATTTCACTGAGTCTATGCTGGAGACAGCGGGGAAGTCGTTACGCCATTCGTGCAGGTCGGAACTTACCCGACAAGGAATTTCGCTACCTTAGGACCGTTATAGTTACGGCCGCCGTTTACTGGGGCTTCAGTTCAAAGCTTGCACCTCTCCCTTTAACCTTCCAGCACCGGGCAGGCGTCAGGCCCTATACGTCGTTTTGCAACTTCGCAGAGCCCTGTGTTTTTGATAAACAGTCGCTACCCCCTGGTCTGTGCCACCCCTCCATACTTGCGTACGAAGAGGTCACGCTTCTTCCGAAGTTACGCGTGCAATTTGCCGAGTTCCTTCAGCATAGTTCTCTCAAGCGCCTTGGTATACTCTACCTGACCACCTGTGTCGGTTTCGGGTACGGTCTATACGGTGGAGCTATTTCCTGGAACCGCTTCCTCGCCCACTCAATCCAATAAGAGCAAACAAGTTACGCAATCCGTCACTACCACCAGGCCCACGAATATTAACGTGGTTCCCATCGACTACGCATTTCTGCCTCATCTTAGGGGCCGGCTAACCCTGCTCAGATTAACTTTAAGCAGGAACCCTTGGTCTTTCGGCGAGGGAGTCTCTCACTCCCTTTATCGTTACTCATGTCAACATTCGCACTTCCGATACCTCCAGGACCCCTCACAGGTATCCCTTCACAGGCTTACGGAACGCTCCGCTACCACAGCCTGGTTCCGAAGAACCAGCGCTATCCTCAGCTTCGGTGCATGGCTTTAGCCCCGTTACATTTTCGGCGCAAAGACCCTTATTTAGACCAGTGAGCTGTTACGCTTTCTTTAAATGATGGCTGCTTCTAAGCCAACATCCTGGTTGTTTTGGGATCCTCACATCCTTTCCCACTTAGCCATGACTTGGGGACCTTAGCTGGAGGTCAGGGTTGTTGCCCTCTTCACGACGGACGTTAGCACCCGCCGTGTGTCTGCCGACTAGTACTCCTCGGTATTCGGAGTTTGGTTAGGATCAGTAAGACGGTGAGTCCCCATAGCCCATCCAGTGCTCTACCCCCGAGGGTATTCGGTCGACGCACTACCTAAATAGTTTTCGCGGAGAACCAGCTATTTCCGAGTTTGATTGGCCTTTCACCCCTAGCCACAAGTCATCCCAATCTATTGCAACAGATGCGGGTTCGGTCCTCCAGTTGGTGTTACCCAACCTTCAACCTGCTCATGGCTAGATCACTCGGTTTCGGGTCTAATGCGACGAACTGAACGCCCTATTCAGACTCGCTTTCGCTGCGCCTTCACCTATCGGCTTAAGCTTGCTCGTCACACTAAGTCGTTGACCCATTATACAAAAGGTACGCCGTCACCCTTGCGGGCTCCGACTGTTTGTAGGCAACCGGTTTCAGGTTCTATTTCACTCCCCTTGTCGGGGTGCTTTTCACCTTTCCCTCACGGTACTTGTTCGCTATCGGTCATGCACGAGTACTTAGGCTTAGAGGGTGGTCCCCCTAATTTCAAACAGGATTTCACGTGTCCCGCCTTACTCAAGGACCTTGGGTGTTCTACATGTACGGGGCTATCACCCGCTACGGCCGGACTTTCCATTCCGTTCCACTTTATTCCCCA
>NZ_JAFCXE010000057.1:0-4258 GCF_049897905.1 Pararhizobium sp. PWRC1-1
TCCATTCGAGCCATGCAACCTCTTCGATCTGGCATTAATGTCAGCACTAATGCTGGTTCTAATGCCAGAACATCGCCCGATTTGCCCGATCAGCAAAATCCGCTAGCCGGACGCTCACGATCTTCTCGCCCGCATGCGCGAGACCCGGTCCCTCTGCGACGAGCATGGCGACGTCGCCAGCACCAGCCTTCTGGAAAACTGGATTGACGAATCCGTGCAGCGCGTCTGGTTCCTGTTCGAGACCAGCCGCAAGGGCAATTCCTGATCTAAAACCGGATGACGGGTTCTCCCCCGTCATCTCGCCCTGCGGCAAGAATGGCCGATGCGATCAGTGGCCCGGCGCGATCACAGCAGCAACAGCTTTTTCACCAGCGACAAGACTTCCTTGAAGGGTACTTTCGTCGCGGCCAGAACTGCGAAGGGCAGCAGCGCGGCGGCCGAAACGGGCAGCAATGCGGACCGGGTAAGCAGCAAGGCCGATAGCTTCTTCGTCGCGTCATATTGCTTGGCGGGATCGGCTATATCTTGAACCTCTTCCGCCTCCGAAGCGCTGTTTGCGGCAATATTGCTGCCGATCACCTTGCGCTCGGTCAGACGCTGAAACAGCGTCGCCTGTGCAGTCAGTTTGGCCATGGAGGCCTTCTTCAGTTCGGTTAGCGGTTTGGAAAAGGCCCCGAGAGGATAGGCAAAAAGCCCGAGCACGATCAGCAGCCAGCCGCCCATCAGTATACCGATATGGCTCAACGGCGGCGTCGCCTCGTGGACATTCCTGGCAACGGCAGTCGCCACAGCGCAGCTGATGCCGAAAACGAAGATGATGCAGGCATTTGGATAATCGGCAAGAAAGCCGATCCCGCCCTTGCCGTCCGGATGCGTCGAAACCAGCCGAAGCTCCAACCGGGCGATCTTTCGCAGCAGAAGCGACCAGACGAAATGCCGCCACAGACCCCTCAGCACTAAAAACCAGAACAGCGGCACACTGACGATCAACGTCCACCACCCCGCCAGGGTGATGGAGTTACCGGCAGGAGACGAAACAACAGCCCAGGATGACCTGTCGACGGTATACTGATGGCGGATGGCGATCAGCCCTGCGAAAATACCGAGGGCAAGACAGACAATTTCCGCGATGCGGGAGTTTCGCTGCCTCAATGCCTGATTGACAGCGCGTGCGGCAGCGGCAAAGGACGTTGGTGCAATCACCGGCGCCGATGCCGCCTGCCGCAGCTTGTCGCGCAGCAGCTGCTCGATCTGCTGTTCCGATAAAACGAACGCACCGATGGCAATGAAGAACTTACCCCAGGCACCGAGGTCTGCCAGATAGGTCAGCCCACTGGCGGAATCCAGCGATAGGCTCTGCGGCAGAGAGAGCAGAAATGGAACAAACCAGGCAAGGCCGATAAAGATCAGCGCCCGCTGCCCGGCCTTCAGCGCGTGGTCATGCAGCAGGCGCAGCCTATGCTGGAGTTCATAGAATGGACCGCCATGCGCGGCTAGAAACTCTACAACCCTCTCCGGGGTGCCTGCCCGTCTATCCGTCATGCAATCCTCTCATCGCGCTGGCACTCATGACGGAAACAGTTCAATCCCCGGTCACTTCCCAATTGTCGTTCGGGTTGAATGTCCCGATGCTGGCTGCGATCTTCCCGGTGTCTGTCCCCAAGTCTGCTTGATAGACCGTTCCATTGGCATTGACCTCGAACGTCTGAACACCGGTTTCGCCATACAGGATCGGCCAGGCGATCAGCGCAAACCCGGCGATCATGTTGCCGTTGATGATGTAGTCGAACTTGCCGCCGGCAATGTTCGGACCCTGGCTGGTCAGTATTCGGTAGCGATAGCCGAAATACCCTGCCCCTGCCTTCGCCTTGCTCAGCACCGCATCGTTTTCGAATGCATCGCCCGCCGGGCTATCGCCTGCCCCCAGATCCGCGGACCAGTAGAGCCCGTCAGTCTTGCCATCGGTGCTGATCAGCTTCCGTGCATATTCCAGCACACCGTCACCATCGTGATCGGCAGACGCATAGTCCTTCTGCGCATCGAGATAGGCCCGCATCGTCGCAATCGCCTGCAACTCATTCTCGCCAACACGGCGGTTGATGATCTCCTCGAACCCGGCATAGGTATCGAAAGACCACTTGCCGTCCTTGCCCTTGACGATGGGGAATGGCAAAGGCCAGAGCTTGTCGCCGATATCGAGGATCTTGCGGCCTTCGACATCCTGCACGGCAACCTGCTTCTTCGCGCCGTCGCGAATTTCGGCATAGGTGTCCATCACCCCTTCGCCCGCCCTGGCTTTCGCCGGGTCAAGCCCGAGCAGCGTTGCCAGCTTGTCGAAGTCGTCGGCTGCAAGCGCTGCCTTGAAGGCATCGACCGCCTGTTCCGGCGTATCGAAGACCGGCGGATCGTTTGGAGACGCAAAGCCTGAAATGATGCCCGCCTCAGAGGGCGCGGCGGCAAAAGATACAACCGGAGCAATGGCAAACCCCATAAGTGCCGCGGCAAACACCGAACCCAGGAGCATGTTTTTGACTGACATGGTCATGACTGTCTTCCTTGTTCCTGTGGTCAGCGATGACGGCCGCCGCCGCGATGGATTTCACGATGTCCGCCGCCCCGGTTTCCACCGCGATTGCCGCCACCCATGGCCTGCCTGCCGCGGTTGGACTGTATCTGCGCACGCCGGCCGCTGTCGACGCGCCCCAATGCGGATGGCTTTTTCGGCCGGTTATCGATCCGGGCAGCCGGCTTCGGCCTTGAAACAGGACGGTCGAAATTGGCCTTCTTCTTGATGTTGCCTGCCGGCTTGTTCAGATTGCCACCGTCGGGCTTGCGGTTCTGGATTGCCTGGCCCGGCCTGTTGCCTGCAGCGTTACCAATCTTGCCGCCGCCGGGCCGGTTTGCATTGATTTTGTCCCGGTTGATCCTGTCGGCGTCGATCTTGCTTTTGCGGACATCATTGACGCTGATGTTTCCCGCATTGTTACGAATATTGGCGGTGCGGTCGTTGCCGATCGCATTGGCCTTCGCCCTGATATTGTTGCGGTTATCCGCCTTGAGGCTGTTCTTGAACGACGTGTTGTCGAACTTGCTGAACTGGTTCTTGTCGAATTTGATCTTGCTGCGATCGACATTCTTCCAGTCGATGTCGTTGATGTTGACCCGTCCGTTGATATTGTTGAAGCAGTTGTTGCAGTCGATATCGACATCACCGCGCCAGCGGCCGCCCCAGACACCCCAGTCGTCCCAGTCAACCACGGAAGCCCAGATCGCACCGGTGACGGCCCCGGCGAAGAAGGTCGCCGTCGGGTAATAGTAGTTCGGATAGGGGTCCGGATAGTAGGCGATGGGCGCTGCGGCATAGCCCGGCTCATACAGCATTTCCGGTGCGTATTGCGGCACATAGATCTTTTCCGGGTTGGTAGAGACAATGACGACATTGTCATTCTCCTGGCTCACCTTGATCTTGTCGTCGGTTTTGATGATCCCGTCGGCTACCGCCTTGTCGCGGAGCTGCTGGATGGCGATCAACACATCCTTCTGCTGATAGGACAGCGCCTCGCCGAGTGACTGCGTCCAGTCCAAATCCTCGCTCATCATCTTGACGATATCCGGATAGTTCAGCAGCGAGATGATACTACCGTCCCAGCTTGCCTTCGGCTTGAGCTTGGGGTCCTTCTTGAGATCATCGAGGTAACGCGCCGCCTCGACCACCTGCAGCGGATAGAGCGAGGCAGATGAAACGACCGCGACCAGCTCGTCGGGATAAAGCGCGATGCGGGCGACAAGAACTTCGAGCTCGTCCTCGCTCAAAGGCGCCGGTGTATCGTCCCCGGCCGCCGCCGGATCGGCAGCAGCGGTCTCCTGCGCGCGGGCGGCTGAAACGAGGCTAGGTGTGAAAAAGGCCCCTGCAAGGGTCATCAGGCAAACGCCCGTAGCAAGGAGCAATCCATAAGTTCGCGACATACCGGCAATCCCTTATGTGTTCAAAAACTTGTCCCAGTCGTCACACATTAGCGCCATCTTCTTCAACCGCAAGTGAACTTTCACAAGCGGCCACCAGAGTTTAGTGGCATTTACCGTCAGAAATCCCGATGATGCCGATACGCCACCGGCACCCAGTAACTCGCAAATATGCCTTTGAACGCAGAAAAGCCCGCGAACATCTCTGTTCAGCGGGCTTTTTTGTTGTGGGTATCAATTTGGTTGCGGGGGCAGGATTTGAACCTGCGGCCTTCAGGTTATGAGCCTGACGAGC
>NZ_JAFCXE010000058.1:0-3325 GCF_049897905.1 Pararhizobium sp. PWRC1-1
GTCGCTCTCTTCGACCACGTCGCCGAGATGGATACCGACGCGGAACTCGATGCGTCGTTCAGGCGGTAGGCCAGCATTGCGCTCGACCATGCCGTTCTGCACTTCGATGGCGCAGCGCACCGCATCAACGACACTGCGGAACTCGATGAGGCTTCCGTCTCCGGTGCGCTTGACCACGCGGCCATTGTGCACGGCGATAGTTGGGTCGATCAGATCGCTGCGTAGCGCGCGCAGCCGCGCCAAGATGCGATCCTCGTCCGCGCCAGCGAGACGGCTGTAGCCAACCACATCCGCGACCAGGATCGCCGCAATTTTCCGCGTCTCGCTCATTCCGTCCTCCCTTGTTACAGCCTGGGACTACGGCCGACGAGCACCCCTCTTGAACCAGTGCAGTGGCATTGGGCCATGAATGGACCTCTAACGGGCACCTTTTCCATCGCCCCTGCGACGTTACAATTTGTGCGTGAACCAGACTGTCGGTGTCCCTACCACTCCTCCACTCTGCATCGCCTTGCCCAACTCTTCCAACCTAGTGAAGGCCTGAGCCGCCTCCAGCGTCGCGAATTCGTGGGTCACGGTGACGTCGTTGGGGTTATCGATGGCTTGATATACTGCATCCGCTGTTACGCCGTTCGCCTTCTGGATCGCAGAAAACGTGTCGTAGACCTTCCGCCAAGTCTTGTAGTCCGAGACAGCGTGCCTCACAAACAATGTCGTCATGTCATCCTCCCCTGTAGCGCTTCTTATTGCGAATCTGACGTTCTTCGTTAGTTGGATCAGAATTCTTGCCGTCGACGCCGGCAACCGATGCCCGCTACAAGCCAGAGCCAACTCTGCTGCGGTAGGGACCACACCCCGCTCCGACGCTCGCTCTTCTGCCCGGCGGGGCATGAAAGGGACTTGGCTCAAATGCCAGTGGTTGGACTTGTCCGTTGATGGCTCCTCAAGCATAAGAAGACTATATCACGAAAGACACTTGGTAGCGTCGGGAATCGCGCTCCGCAGATCACAGGTCATCAAACCCAAAGCGGCCCACTTGAAACCGCATCTGAATATGTCGCTTGGTCCGCAATGGGCCGACTGCGGTCCATCCACTCGGCCGGAATGCGCCGACTGTGGACATCGTGCGGCACCGTTGACATCGTCTTAAGGGCCGACGAAGGTCTCGTTAATTACGTTAAAGAGGTGTCGCTCGCATGAGCTTATCGGCTTTCGAGACCTACAGGCAGGGGATGCGAGGGCAGGCCTTATCGTCGATCTGGCGTGGACATGGGTCAGCTATCTTTCTGGAAATTGGCCATCTATTTCCTGTTCCACGTAGAGACGGGTCTGATGGCAAACCCACAGGCGAATACACTGTCATGTTGGAATGGAGTTGGCGGATCGAGAACCAGACATCTATTCTTGGCAGCAGTTGGAGCGATGAGGAGGGTTGGGAGGCGCTATTCAACTCGTTGATTGGTCAAACGGTGCGAGACCTCTCGATGTTCGGCCGTCTTCCCGAATTGTCGCTCGCACTTAGCGACGAGAAATACGTCGTCTCATTTATGACCTCTGAGGGGCAGCCAGCTTGGACCCTCTTTAGACGCTCCGACAAGGATGCTCAGAACCCCTCCCTTTCAGTCGTTGACGGAATGGTGATCGCCGAGCCGTAAGCATTGGGTCGGTCGGTCCGCGACATGACTTCATCGGGCCGATTGCGGTCGATCCTCTCGGCCGAAATGCGCCACTTGCGGACAAAGTGCGCAACACCATTGATAAGCCCTGAGCAACACTGGGGCTATAAATAGCGGCATGTCTGCGACGAACGAGGCGATATGGTGAGTAGAAATAACTGCACAGCCCTATGGCTAGCCACATCTGTAACCGTATTGTTCGGCGGCTTCGAGCCATCCCACGCCATGCAACCCTGTCCGCCAAGAGCGGAAATGCGTCAGAATGCGCAGACAATTGTTGAGGTCGGGTTGAGGTCGCTATTTATCGGCGAGTCTGGGTTCATTTCAAACGACAAAGTCCCGACCCGGATGGCTCGGGCCGAACTCGAAATCAAGCGCGTCATTAAGGGGACGTTTTCAGAAAAGGAAGCCGTTGCCATTGGCTTCATGTACCCGCCCGGACCTTATAGAGAACTCGCCCTGATGGCGATGTTCTATGGCGCTGGCGATGATGTCGATACGTTTGAACTGGAACTTAGGCGTGCAGAGGTAGCTGACGACGTCGGCTTCTACCCTCTTAACTCCTGCATGTATTACAAGTTTCCGGACATTGTAGAGGAGCATACCGGTTCGAAAGATAATCCCCCTCGGCCCTTTCCTGAATGAGGGGTAAGGGGGGAGGGCGGTCAATCCTCTCGGCCGGAATGCGCCATTTGCGGACATCCCTCGAAGTGTCATGCAAGGTCTGCTCCCGACCCCGTCGCGGTCGTATTGCTCTGCGAGCATTCCTGAAACCGGGCACGGCAAGCCGTAACGATTTTCGGTATTGCTGCTTCCTAAGTCAGCATCCGCAGTGGGAGCGCTGCCATCCACTTTCCCTTAGATGGCGTCAACGCTTGCGCCAAACAGATATCTGCTTCTTGCTCAGTCGATCAAACGGCGACTTCTCCCAATCGCTCCACCGGTCTTCCAGCTCCAGTCCGGCAAGTTTTCCCATGAGGTCGAGTTCAGACGGCCAGACGTAGCGAAATGGAATTCTAAGTGACGTGGTCTCATCACCATCCGTCCACACATGGTTGGAGGTGTAGCATTGCGTGGCAATGTCAAAGTCGTCGATTCCCATATGGCTGGGCGAACAGGCAAAGGCAGACATTGTCTCGCCGAACGGTAACTTCTGAATTGGAGGTACCTGCGTTTCGATCAGGAAGCGCCCTCCTGGTGACAGATGCTCAGCAGCGTTTCGGAAGCAGGCAATCTGCGCCTCTTGAGTGATCAGATTATCGATAGTGTAGAAGACAAGAAAGACGAGCGAGCATTCTCCGATGACGCGCGTTAAAGTCATATCGCCGACGACTACCTTGATGGGATTTCCAGTCTCCTTCTTTCGAAGCTCTGCTACCATGTACTTCGAAAGTTCTATTCCCACGACCTGGCAACCGCGTTCGGACAGGGGTAACGCAATTGTACCTGTTCCTATGGCAAACTCCAAAGCAGGTTTACCTTCGGCCAGCTCATATAAAACCTCAACTGTCTGGCGGATTACCGCTGGATAGCATTGGTGCAGGGATCAAATTTCAACGTTTTGCAACTATGTGGCTGCGATCGAAAATAGCAGATCCAGCATGCCGCACAAGCATAACGCCGCCCGTCGACACCTCATCAGCAAGATG
>NZ_JAFCXE010000059.1:0-2798 GCF_049897905.1 Pararhizobium sp. PWRC1-1
GTGAGCGTCCGGCTAGCGGATTTTGCTGATCGGGCAAATCGGGCGATGTTCTGGCATTAGAACCAGCATTAGTGCTGACATTAATGCCAGATCGAAGAGGTTGCATGGCTCGAATGGAGATCATTTCCGGCATTGAGCGTAGGCGGCGATGGCCGGACGAGGCAAAACTGGGGATATTGGCAGAAGCGGATCAACCTGGTGTTCGCATTGGTGATGTGGCTCGCCGACATGACATCCATCCCGGCCAGATCCGTTTGTGGCGGCAGAGATTTAGTGGTTTCACCGCGCCGGCAACGTTCCTTCCGGTGGAGCTCGTCAAGGAGGTGAACCTTGGGCAGGCACCTGCCACGCGGCCGGCATTACCGATCGTCGAGATCTTGCTAAAAAATGGCCGGGGCTTGAAAGTTCCGGCAGACCTTGAGCGGAGAATGCTCGCGTCGTTGATCGCTTGTGTGGAAGCGGCATGATCGGGCCTTCAGGGAATGTGCGGGTTTATCTGGCCTGCGGGGTGACCGATATGCGGCGCGGCATTGATGGATTGTCGGCGCTGGTTGAGGCAGTCATAAAGGAGGCGCCGGGTTCCGGCGCGATCTTCGGGTTCCGCGGCAAACGCGCGGACCGCATCAAGCTTTTATGGTGGGATGGCCAAGGATTTTGCCTATTCTACAAGGTTCTTGAGCGCGGATACTTTCCCTGGCCGACGGCGAAAGATGGCGTTGCGCATTTGACGCAAGCTCAGCTTTCGATGCTTGTGGAGGGGATTGATTGGCGTCGACCGGCGTGGACTTCGGCTCCCGGCCGAACGGGATAAAAGCCTTATTTTACAAGGGAAATCCGGGCAAATACTAGCGCTTCAGGTGCAAATCGGCTACGTTTGCGGACATGGAAACAACGCCGCTGAACAGTCAGGACGAGCTTTTTGCTTTGCGCGCGCTCGTCGCGGAACAGGCGGCGAAACTCAGCGCACAAGAAGTCGAAGTTACGAAACGCGACTCCATTATCGGTCTTCTGCGCGCGCAGTTGGAATTGCTCCGCCATCGGCAGCACGGCGCATCGTCGGAGAAGATAGACCGGAAGATCGAGCAATTCGAACTGATGTTGGAGGAGATCGAGGCTTCCCGCGCCGAGGCTGAAGTGCGCTCTGGAAAGACCCCTTTACCGGAGTTGGACGACGCATCCGATAAGCCGAAACGCAGACCATTGCCAGGTGGCCTTCCAACCGAAGAGCTGGTCTATGCGGCGCCCTGCAATTGTCCGACCTGCGGTGGCATGTCTTTCCTGAAGGCCGCCGACAAGGTGGTTCAGGTGATGGAGCACGTACCGGCGTCCGTGAAGATTGTCCGCCATGTCGAAAAACGCATGATCTGCAGGGACTGCGATACGACTGTGTCTGGCGAAATGCCGACTTTGCCAATCGAGCGCGGCAAGCCCGGGCCGGGGTTGCTCGCCCATATCATGGTCGCCAAGTTCGACGACCACATCCCGCTCTACCGTCTGTCCGAGATGTACGACCGACTGGGGATAGACATCTCCCGCTCCGTGATGGCCGACTGGGTGGGCCGTGTGTCTGCTCTGCTCACGCCCCTCATCTCGCTGATCAGGGCCCATATCGCCGCGGTCGACCGAATACATACGGACGATACTCCGGTTGATGTTCTCGACCCTGGACGAGGAAAGACAAAAACCGGCAGGGTCTGGGTCTATGTCTTCGATGGTAGCGGCTATCGAGATCCCACTCCCGGAGCCATTGCCTACTATTATAGCCCCGACCGTAAGGGCGTACACCCCGCCGATCATCTCGCTGACTTCAGCGGCGTGATGCATGCGGATGGTTATGGTGGCTATAAGAAGCTTTACGGCAATCAGATTATCGAGGCGGCCTGCATGGCGCACGTGCGCCGCAAGTTCCATGATGTGATCAAGCTGAAGCCATCACCGGTCGCCGACGAAGCGCTGTCGCGCATCGGCGCGCTCTACGATATTGAGGATCGCATCCGCGGCATGCTGGCCGACGAGCGACGCAAACTGCGCCAGGATCACGCCAAGCCCATTCTGTCGGACCTGAAGGGCTGGATCGAAGCTACTCTCCCGACAGTGCCGCAAAAACAAAAGCTGGCCGAAGCGATGCGATACGCCCTCTCGCGATGGGCAGCATTGAGCGTTTACATCGACGATGGCCGTGTCGAAATCGATAACAATATCGCTGAGCGTGCCATGCGTCCCCTCGGAATTGGCCGAAAAAACTGGCTCTTCGCCGGCTCGGACAAAGGCGGCGAGCGCATCGCCAATATCCTGACCATCATCGAAACAGTCAAACTGCATGGCCACAATCCGGAGGTCTATCTGACGGACGTCCTGACCCGGATCCAGGATCATCCAAAGGACCGGCTTGAGGAACTGCTGCCGTGGCAGTGGACGCCGGAAAAAGACATCCACAAGGCTGCCTGATGGCCAGATCGAGGACTATCTACACGCTTAAAGAGGTCGCTGACATGATCGGCGAGAACCTTGAACTGCTCGAGGAAGTCACCGCCAACTCGGACAATATCGCTGAGGGCGAATTGGTCCACGTCCGCGATGGAAGCGAATATGGTACACGAGGCTTGACCGAAAATGGCATCGATGGCCTCCAGGAGCTTCTCGCAGACATACGGACTTGGGATGGTGGGATCCGCCAGTTTCTCATTGACGAGCAATGCGATCCTGAAATGATCGAGCGCGTGATGGCCGACGAGACAAAGCGCTAGACCGCTAACTCAAAGGTCGCGATACGAAAAATCCGCTCGCCGGACGCTTAC
>NZ_JAFCXE010000060.1:0-1955 GCF_049897905.1 Pararhizobium sp. PWRC1-1
GGTGATATCGTGATGGTTCCACCGGTCAAGGCGGCCCGAGATCGAGGTTCGTTGAAAGCAGTGCGACCATTCGAGCGGGTAGATGTCGACTCGGTCATATGGAAGGATGGCAGTTCCACCAGGGCAGATGCCATTGTCTGGTGTACAGGATTTCGGCCAGCACTGGGCCACCTTCGCGAACTGGGCGTCGTCAAGGATGACGGCACTGTGGAGGCTGATCGAGGCCGCTCCTTAAAGCAGCCACGGCTGTGGCTCGCTGGGTATGGAGGCTGGACCGGGGCAGCTTCTGCGACATTGCTGGGGGCGGGCCGATCTGCACGGGAGCATATGCCGCTGCTGGTGGAAACGCTTCTCCTGAAATGATTCCTCGTTTGCCTCCCAACGCTAAAAAAGCGGCCATTTGTGATACGGTGGTCATCATCTATGGGTAGGATTTCGGGATTGGAGGTCCGCAATGAACGAGCTGACTGTACCGGAAGTAATCAACGATCCGATGATCCGTATCCTCAACAATGCGAATAGGATAAGCGAGCGCGCGTTCGCACAGTTGATGGAAAGTGCAGCCCGCGTGAAGCAGCGCGGCACGCAGGCCCTAGCGGAAAACCTCTCGAAAGACGCCGGCTCGGTCACAGGCCTGGCCATCGACCCCGACCAGTGACTGCATGGGCATCTCTCCCTGTCAATGACTCGAGACTTGGCGCCTGGTAGCAGCCTCGCATCGTCCATTTTCAGGGCCGCCAGCGTCTTCCCCTGCGTCGGTTGCGTTCGCCTTGAGCAGGCTGGCGATGTCCGAGGCTGGTGCTACCCGTGTTATGGATCGCACTACGATACCGCAGGCCGCATTCACAAAGGGCCACCACCGGAGAACCTCACCATTCCGCGCTTGGATTTCGATTCCGACGCCGTCGCCCGGATCGGCTAGGCTCGCTCCGGGTTCGACTGCAAGATTCACGGACACGCTCGATCACGGCTATGATATGATCTATCCTTCGCATGAACCAAGGGAGGGGCGAATGCTAGCGTTGCGTCAGTCCTTGCGCTTGAAGTCTTGCTTTTGTCCAGCCCGGCAGCAACGGAGCCTGTTGTGTTTCATACGGCGCACTTCGGCGACAACACGGTTGTGAACCTGAGTCTCGTGGGCAATCAAGCCGCTGAACGAGTAGGGTACGATTATGACGTGCTGATCTCACTCTCCGAAATGAACGACCGGGGCGAAGCGCTCTACAGCGACCCCGGAAAACATAGAGCACTTGTCAGATGCAATCCACCGGAGACGGTCGCGGTCAGGGGTGTCGACTATCCCGTACGGATTTCGGGCGCGCGAGGGGAAGACTGGAAGGACGACCTCTGGAGGGCGGTCTGCGAAAGTCCAGTTTCGTAGTGGATAGCGATGGCGACTAACCGTAATAGGATTAACGGATTTCCGGTGCGGTGCCCCAATGTGCGCTAAGTGAAGACGCCATGGTTGTCGCTTGAGGCGGGTAGGAGACGTCGACCAAGCTCGCTTCTCTCGGTCACCACGAGGGTGGGTGGGACACGACCACGCAAAGGGCCGCGTCCCTGGTGATATTGGCTTACTTGACCTCGGTGACGGTGAGCTTGCCCTCGACGCGCTTGGCTACGAACTCGATGCTTGCGCCTTCCTTCAGTTTATCAAGCATGGCGTCGTCCTTGACGCGGAACACCATGGTCATTGCAGGCATCTCGAGGGATTTGAGTTCCTCGTGGATCAGCGTGACCTTTTTCGCCTTGGCGTCGACCTTCTTGACGGTGCCCTTGGTGAATTCGGCAGCGAAGGCACCCGAGACGAGGGCGACGGCGAGTGTGGCCGCCGTAGCGAATTTGATGATGGATTTCATGTCATGTCTCCTTGCGTCGGATTATTTCTTGGCCACGGTCACGTCGCCGTGCATTCCGGCGTCGTAGTGACCGGGTACGAGGCAGGCGATCTTGAA
>NZ_JAFCXE010000061.1:0-1949 GCF_049897905.1 Pararhizobium sp. PWRC1-1
CCCAACACCCTGCGAGCTGGATCGTTTCATTGCTGCCGGCTTTGGCACGCGTCTTGGCCAGACTGGTATAGGCCGAGTATCCGTCAACTTGCAGGATGCCGCTGAACCCGGAGAGATGCCGCGCCACGCAATCAGCGCCCCTACTATCCTCAAATCGATAGGCCACCATCGGCGGGCTGGTTCCGCCATAGGGTCTATCATCGCGAGCATAAGCCCAAAGCCATGCTTTCGTCGTTTTCCCCGAGCCGGGCGCAAGCGTGGGCAATGTCGTCTCGTCGGCGAAGACCCTGTCGCCCTCCTTGACGCGCTCGAGGATATAATCGGCGCAAATCTGAAGTTCGAAGCCCAGATGCCCCATCCACTGGGCCATCAACGATCGACTGATCTCGACACCGTCGCGTAGATAAATTGCCTCCTGCCGGTAAAGCGGAAGGCCGTCGGCGTATTTGGAGACGGCGATATAGGCGAGCAGCCGCTCCGTCGGCAGGCCGCTTTCGATGATGTGCGCCGGTGCCAAAGCCTGGAGTACGCCATCGTGGCCGCGGAAGGTGTATTTGGGGCGGCGCGTCACGATGACCCGGAACTTCGGCGGCACGACATCCAGCCGTTCGGAGCGATCCTCACCGATCAGGACCTTTTCCAGCCCCTCGCAGCCGGTTGGGATCTCCGGTTCGATCACTTCCTCGATGCGTTCGAGATGAGCGGCAAAACCCTTGCGTGGACGTGGTGCTCGTTTCGGCTTGTCTTTGGCTGCGTGATCAAGCTCGCTCTGGATTGCCGAAAGCCCGGTCTCGACTTCCTCGAAGGCAAAGGAGACCTGTTCGTCGTTGACACCAAGGCGCAGTCGCTCGGAACGGGTGCCATGTTGGGTGCGCTGCAGAACCTTCAGGATCGATGTGAGATTGGTGATCCGCTCGTTGGCGCTCTTCTCCACCGCCTCCAACCGGGTGATCTCAGCTTCAGCGGCCTTCAGTCGGACTTCTTTCGCAGCCTGCTCGCGCGCCATCGCGAGAACCATCGCTTTCAGCGCGTCAACGTCATCCGGCAAGTCGTGAAGGGGCAAATCCATGGGAAGGATTAGAGCATAAAAACAACCGTTTTCCCAACCATTACAGCGGCATGATTCATCTTGCCGCAGGCGCTGTCAGCCCGTCAACAAGGGCCGCCTGACCTTGGTCGGGCGGATCTTTTTCCAATCCATTCCGGCCAGCAATGCCATAAGCTGAGAATGGTCCAGACGTATCCGTGCCGCCGATATGCCCGGCCAGCAGAAGCCTTGATCTTCCAAGGTTTTCGAATAGAGGCAGACACCACTGCCATCCCACCAGACAATACGAATACGATCGGCCCGTTTTGATCGGAAGACGTAAAGTGCGCCATTGAAGGGATCGAGACCACCATCCCGAACCAGCGCCATCAAAGAGGCAGCCCCCTTGCGGAAGTCGACCGGCTGGCACGACACATAGACCACCACACCAGACGCGATCATGCCTTGCGAACCGCCTGCAGAACCTTCACCAGGTGATCAGTGTCAAAATCGTCGCCGAGGCGCACCACGATATCGCCGATGACGATTTCCACCGCAGAGCTGCTGACAGTTTCAACGCGCGCGAACTTGATCTCCTTGCCCGTTCTCTCCGTCAGGGGCGCAACAACTCCCGATGCCAGTGCCTTGCGACGCCACCCATAAAGCTGCGAGGGATCCAAGCCTTCAGACCGGGCAACCGCCGAGACATTTGCCCCCGGCTGCAGCGCCGCGGCGACAATTCTTGCCTTGTCGTCATCCGACCAGTCACGCGGCTTGCGTCGTCTTCGCACGGGCTCCGCCGTCAAAACCTCAAAGGTTCGAGGGTGATTCACACTGTCGCTCATAGGATTCTCCGCATGATTCATGCAGAAAATCGCCGATCAGCAGTCCTAAAGATACGTGGGATGGCCTACGCGCTTAC
>NZ_JAFCXE010000062.1:0-1581 GCF_049897905.1 Pararhizobium sp. PWRC1-1
GATCCGCTCGACTGGCTCTCCCAGACATTGACCCGCATCGCTCAAGGCTGGCCAGTATCAGAGCTCGAGGCGCTTATGCCCTGGAACTTCAGGCCTGACGCCATCAGCTAACCGCTTACCTTTGACATGTCCATCTCGGACTTGCACTTTTCCGGATAGGCCATCTGCGCGAAAGAGGTGGTTGGCATAATGGCGAGTATTGAAAGAGCGCCTGCTGCAGCGAGCGAATATTTTACGAGGGTTTTCATCTCTGTTCTCCTGATTGGATTCACATATTTGAATTCGGCAAATCAACCAGGGAGCTTTGGAGGGGGATGGAATCCACGCACGAGCAGGAACGGACTAAGTTCGTTCAGGATTGGCGTAACCGGTCGGGGGACGACTGCATGCGTATCTGCACACGGCGGCTCTGCCAGAATCGGGCAGCAGTGCAAGTTAGAGCAGCATCCAGCATGATGAACGGATGTTGGAGCGTGATGGCCAGACTCCGAGACCGACGGACAATTGTGGTTGGCGCTGAATTGCCCAGCCACCGCCACGCCGTGGAGGTTCACCATCATGACGCACAGGGCCATAATGCGGGCCAAGCGGTAAAGGATTCTTAGAACGGGCATGGACGCGCAATTCCCTTCGCCTGCAAACGCGCTTTTCAGAAGAATGTTCCCTCCCCGTTGGTCATCGAAACTTCGAACCCGAGGACTGCCATTGTGCCCAGCGTTGCCGCCGCGAGTATGAGGTAACGACCAGTCTTTGCCACCGTCACGAGGATTACGAAGGACCACAGGGGCTCTCGCAACAATCCGGCTACAACCGTCAGCGCATCCCGAATAGTGGCATCCAGGACAACAACAACGACCATCGCCCATACCGCCGATACCAACCACTGACTCTTTCCAGCGAGGGCTTCTTCACCGGAAACCAAGCCCTGTCCTGAAAGCGATCAATGAACCGGCCGAGAACCCAGTTGCACACTGCTCCCAGAATGTTTCCGACACTTGCGACGATGATGAGTCCGAGCACCGAGAATCTACCCGAAACGAGCAAGCCGATGAACACCGGTTCGGACTGAAACGGCAAAATCGTCGCTGCGCCGAAGGCGACCAGAAAAAAGCTCGATATAGGCCGTTAAGTGACTCACTTAATGCAACCCGCATATCTCAGATATATTCCGCAATTCCCTTTTGAAATCCTGTTGACCTTACTATCGTTGGAACCTCTACAAAGGTTCTTCACGACGTGTCGCACGGGATGGGTTCTTGTGTGATGCCACATAAACGACGTGAATCATCGGCTAGATGAAGCTCGCAATTGACAACTTCCGGGCTGATGGTAGTCCTCGGACATGGGTATGTATCGAATCACATTGGCAAAAATGCTGGTTCTGCTTCGGGTGGTGATCATCGCATCACTGGCTGGATACTCATTGCCTGCTGCTACGGCGGCAATGCATGGATCGATAGCGACATCCACGACCGTCCAATCTCACGACCACCACGACATGACAAACGGCGACCACGTCCATGGAGACGAGAGCGCCTCCCCGGATGACATGGAGAAAATTGCAAAGCAGGAGTGCTGTAA
>NZ_JAFCXE010000063.1:0-1432 GCF_049897905.1 Pararhizobium sp. PWRC1-1
GGTGCGGCGTCGATCCGCCACAAGGCGATTGGGCGGCCGTCGAACAACCGGATCAGTTCCGGGGTTCGGGATTATGCAGTAGCATTGGTACGTGAGTGCTACGCAGATTTCGGTCCGACCCTGGCTTCGGAGATGCTTTCGGAGCGTGATGGGCTGCGTGTTTCGCGCGAGACGTTACGGAAGTGGATGACGGCTGCTGGCATCTGGCTTTCGCGCAAGCAGCGCCGGACGTTTCATCAACCGCGATTGCGGCGCGAGGCCTATGGCGAGCTGGTACAGATTGACGGTTCGGATCATCGCTGGTTCGAAGGCCGGGGCGATCCTTGCACGCTTTTAGTGTTCATCGACGATGCGACCGGCAAGCTGATGCAGCTACGGTTCGTTCGATCCGAAAGTGCGTTTAGTTATTTCGAGGCACTGGAGCTCTATCTGCAGGATCACGGTGCACCGGTTGCGTTTTATTCGGACAAGCATTCGGTGTTCCGGGTGGCAAAGAAGGATGCCAAGGGCGGCCAGGGCATGACCCAGTTCGGGCGTGCGCTCTGCGAGCTAAACGTCGAGATTCTCTGCGCAAATTCGAGCCAGGCCAAGGGGCGCGTCGAGCGGATGAACAGGACACTGCAGGATCGATTGGTCAAGGCCCTGCGGCTGGCCGGGATCGATAACATCAAGGCTGGCAACGCGTTTCTGTCGAGTTTCATGGACCGTTACAATGCGCGATTTTCAGTCGTCCCTGCCCGACCCGATGATTTGCACCGGCCGCTGAATCTGGTGCCGGATCGATTGGCCGAGATCCTGTGCAAGCGCGAGCAGCGTTATGTTGGATCGCAGCTGACGTTTTCGTTTGAGCGCAAGCGGATCATGCTGGAGGAGACCGAGATGACGCGCGGTCTGGTTGGCCGCTACGTCGAGACCTATGCCTATGCGGATGGGCGGCTCGATGTGCGCTGGAAGGGACATTCCCTACCCTATACGGTGTTCGACAAGGACCAACGGGTAACGCATGCGGCAATTACCGAGAACAAGCGGCTCGGCGAAGTGCTGGCCTATGTCAAAGAGCGCCAGGACCAGGAGGTAACGCCGGCCGTGAAGACAAATAGCGACAAGAACGGCTACAAGCCGACAGGTCGCAAACCCGGAAGACGCACGGATTCCATGAACGATCCGGCGGTCATTGCGCGACGTGAGAAGGCCCTGTTGCGGCAGCAAGCTGCCGAGTGAATGGCCGATCGGATCGTCGTAAAGCGAAAGCCGGATGGTACGTCTCACCCGCCCCCTCCCTTCCCTTGCAACCCGGCCCAGCCGGTCCGGTCGGGGGCTTGCCTCAGTGCCAGGGGACATGCCGAGTGTCGCATTTCTAAAGGGCTAAGATGCCGCCCAAAGTGACACATTAACTTTGCTAGGATCCGGACATTTCAATCCTGCCGCCACA
>NZ_JAFCXE010000064.1:0-1359 GCF_049897905.1 Pararhizobium sp. PWRC1-1
GGAAGAACGGCTTTGGTCATCGCCATTGCGCCGAACACGTTCGTCTCAAACAGCTCGCGGATTTTCGACATCTCCGTGCCTTCCAGGACATTGAGCATGCCGACGCCGGCATTGTTGACCAGAGCATCGATCGGCCCCGCCGCTTCGACCGCCTTCGTGATGCTGTCCGCGCTGGTCACGTCCAGCGCCAGGATCTTGAGCTTTCCGCTATGGGGTATCAGATCGGTCTGCGGAGTGCGCATGGTCGCGACCACGTCCCATCCTGCCGTCACAAATGTTTGCGCGATGGCGAGACCGAAGCCGGATGAGCAACCGGTGATGAGGATGTTTGGCATGTTCTGTCTCCTGACGATTAACTTGCCAAGAGATGGACCAGCCAACTCGGACTTGCTATATTTGATCGTCCGATATTATTTAGCACGAGTCCGAAACCATGACCGATCCAGTCGCCGAAGTCGTTTCCCTGCTCAAGCCAAGCCCGTCGATCTCAAAGTTGGTGACGGGCGGCGGTCAGTGGCTCGTCGAGCGCACGGAACTGGGAAGTCCCTTTTATTGCGCCGTGGTCGAAGGCCATTGCCGGATGACGATCATCGGTCGTGAGCCGATGCTTTTGACGGCTGGCGACTTCGTGCTGGTTCCAGAAATCTTCTCGTTCACGATGAGCAGCCTGGAACCGCCGCCCCGCGGAGCGCTTGCCCAGCGTCTTGAGACCAGCCCGGGTGTCTTCCGGCTCGGAGACCCAGAAGCCCCCGCCGAGATCAAGGCGATGGTTGGTCATTGTGCCTTTGGCTCGGATGACAAGGCTCTTCTTGTCTCGTTGCTACCGGAGGTCATCCATGTCCAAGGCGAAGGGCGGCTGATGATGTTGGTCGGGATGATAAACGACGAAACGAGAGCCGACCGTACCGCCCGTGAGATGGTGCTTCACCGGTTGCTGGAGGTGCTGTTGATCGAAGCGTTGCGTTCAACTGCAAGCGCTGCGGCGGCTCCGCCCGGTCTCCTGCGCGGTATGGCCGATCCGCTGCTGGCGCCGACCTTGCGCCGGATTCACGCGGACCCCGGCCGCAGCATGACGGTGGAAACACTCGCGCGGGATGCCGCCATGTCCCGTTCGACCTTCTTCGATCGTTTCCGAAGGGAGGTTGGCGTAGCCCCGATGGAATACGCGACCGGCTGGCGCATGGCGCTGGCGAAGGAATTCCTTCGCACGGATGTTGCCACGGCGGAGATTGCGCAACGCGTCGGCTATGGCTCCGCAAGCGCCTTCAGCGTCGCGTTCAGTCGGCATGTGGGAATGCCGCCCGGTGCCTATTCTCGAGAAATCGCAGTTGCACGGAGGGATTAAGGTGAGTGGCGCGC
>NZ_JAFCXE010000065.1:0-1314 GCF_049897905.1 Pararhizobium sp. PWRC1-1
ATATTGCCGGCGTTGAGAACAACGATCTTGTCGGCCATGGTCATGGCTTCGACCTGGTCATGGGTGACGTAGATCATCGTCGTCTTCAGCTGGTGATGCAGTTCGCTGATTTCCAGCCGCATCGTCCCGCGCAAGGCTGCATCGAGGTTGGACAGCGGCTCGTCGAACAGGAAGGCCGAGGGTTCGCGCACGATGGCGCGGCCGATGGCAACGCGCTGGCGCTGACCGCCGGAGAGCTGGCCGGGGCGCCGGTCGAGATAGTTGGTGAGGTTGAGGACGCGCGCCGCTTCCGTCACCTTCTTGTCGATCGCCCCTTGGTCCATCTTCGCCATCTTCAAGGGAAAGGCGATATTGTTGCGCACCGTCATATGCGGATAGAGCGCGTAGGACTGGAACACCATGGCCAGCCCGCGTTTGGCCGGTGCAGCACCGGTCACATCGCGGCCGTCGATCTCGATCGTGCCCGAAGACGTATCCTCAAGGCCGGCGATCAGGCGTAAGAGGGTTGACTTTCCGCAGCCCGAGGGACCGACGAAGACGACAAACTCGCCCTCGTTGATCGTCAGATCGATGCCTGGAATGACCTGCGTCGCGCCAAAGGATTTGTTGACTTTTTTCAGTTGAATATTGCCCATGCGTGCCTCCCAAGTCTTTTCTTTGAGTTACTTCACGGCGCCGAAGGTCAGGCCGCGGACAAGTTGTTTCTGGCTGAACCAGCCCATGATCAGGATCGGTGCAATCGCAAGGGTCGAGGCTGCCGACAGCTTTGCCCAGAACAGGCCTTGCGGGCTGGAGAACGAGGCGATGAAGGCCGTCAGCGGCGCTGCATTGGTGGTGGTCAGGCGGATCGTCCAGAACGCTTCGTTCCAGGCAAGGATGATGTTGAGCAGCATAGTCGAGGCGATGCCGGGTACTGCCATCGGCGTCAGCACGTAAACAATCTCGCCCCAGAGCGAAGCGCCGTCCATCCGCGCTGCCTCAAGGATTTCGCCCGGGATTTCGCGGAAATACGTGTAGAGCATCCAGATCACGATCGGCAGGTTGATCATGGTCAGCATGAAGGTCAGGCCGATGCGGCTGTCGAGCAGGCCGAAGTCACGGAACAGAAGATAGATCGGCACGAGAACGGCGACGGCCGGCATCATCTTGGTGGAGAGCATCCACATCAGGATGTCCTTGGTCTTGTTGGTCGGCGAAAACGCCATCGACCATGCGGCAGGCACCGAAATCAGCAAGGCAAGCAGCGTCGAGCCAAGCGACAGGATGACCGAGTTCAGGAAGAACTTGAAATAATTGCTCTGCGCCTGCACGGCA
>NZ_JAFCXE010000066.1:0-1249 GCF_049897905.1 Pararhizobium sp. PWRC1-1
TCGGCTTCGATAAGGTCTCGCTTGACAAGGCCCTTGGGAAGCTGGGGCAGTCGATTAGGAATCTGGTAGTCGATGTCCGATCCCCAAAGTCCCATGAGCCGCGTGAGTTCTTCTTTCGCGAGACGGGCTTCAAGCCGTGCCTTGGCAGTCTGTCCGGTGAGTTCGGCGTAGAAGACGTGCTCGCGTGCCTGTCCGCCCTTGGTGAGGGAACCAGCTTCGCCGATTTTCTGTGCGAGTTCAGAAGCCGCATCTGCAGCCGCCTGCGCCTGGTTGAGCTGTGCGACCGCTTCCCATGAGGCGACGGCGGTGATCCATGCGCGACGGGTATCGGCGGCGAGCTGCAAGGTCCGCAGGGCCGCATTGAGCTGCGCTTTTCGGAACCCGCCGTCGGCGATCTCGACGTTCCGCTTCTGGGTGGCGAGCGCGAGGATGTTTGTGGCGATCACACCTTCGATTGCCTTATAGGCTTCGAGACCGGGAGTGCCGATCCCCGTCAGACCGATACCAACAGTCGGGTTTACGAGCATCATTGACTGCCAGGCATCCGCCGATGAGTCTCCGAGATCGGCGTAGGCCGCCTGCAGACCCTTGTTGTTGAGGAGAGCTATCTGCACCGCCGTCTCGACGTCGACGTTCTTTTTGGTGAGGAGCGTCTTTACCCGGCTGGAGACCATCTGCGCGTCTTGGCGGTTCTGCACCCAGACGGTGTCTTTTCCCGTCGCTTCTGCGGTTTTGTTGGATACGGACGAGAATCCGGAGTTTTTCTGGGAATACTCCGCCGCCGAGACGCATCCACCGAGAATGAGCGGGAGCGCGACAGTCGCCGCGAGCTTGAGTTTCGTTACGTTCATGACGCGCCTCCATCTGGAGCCTGCGCGTCGTTCTGGTTTCGCCACGGTTTCGGATCGACCGGGACGCGGTGCGTGTAGCCCGTAACGGGGCTATGATAATGGACGGGACGAACATCGACCGGGAGGTCGGCAAAGTCGCCCGTAGCAATGACTTCAGGAGGCAACGTGGCAGCACAACCGCTTGCGAAAAGCGGCAAGGCAACCACCAGAAATATAGGTTTCATGGTGTAATCCGAATAGGAGATGGCCTCGGCGCAGCGGGCAATAACACCCACCTACGCACGTTCAGACCCGCAAGGACGGGCGTGTCCTATTCAGATATTCGGGGGGCGATGCAGCGGCACGAGTTCGCCGACGACACGATTGTCGTCGATGAATTCGCGGATAGAAGCCGTCAC
>NZ_JAFCXE010000067.1:0-1125 GCF_049897905.1 Pararhizobium sp. PWRC1-1
CTCCATTCGAGCCATGCAACCTCTTCGATCTGGCATTAATGTCAGCACTAATGCTGGTTCTAATGCCAGAACATCGCCCGATTTGCCCGATCAGCAAAATCCGCTAGCCGGACGCTCACCATCCATCCAAGACGAGATCAACAAACAGCTGTCCAGAGCACGCGAGTCGGGAGAGCGCGACAAAGAAAGACTCGCGGGAACCCTACTCGACGTCACGCGGAAACAGGAGCTTGTTGCCAACCAGGTGGCCGAGCGTTTAATGGCCGGTCAACTTCAGATCGCCGCTTTCGATCGGCTGCTGGAAGATTTGCAGAAACAGCGAAACAAACTTGAAGCCGAGTTGGCGAGGACCGCGACCAAGCGCACAGGCCCGCCCAAAGTCTTTGTCATCAATCCGTCGATGTATCAGATGGCGATCGCAGCACTCACGGCCGTGGCGCGGACCGGCAATACCGAACACGATGAGGTGCAGCGGCATTTCAACTTCATCCGCGAACTTGTCCAGAAGGTGCTCGTTTCGCCATCTGCGGATGGGAAGTCTCCAGACCTGACGATCGTCGGCCGGCTGGCTTCCATTCTCGCCTCGATGCAGGCGTTTCAGGAATACAGCGCCGGAGTTCGGGAGCAGCAAAAAAACGAGTTCGCCCGCCGGGTTAGGGCGGGTGAGTTCAATGATATCAATGAGAAGCCGGAATTTCAGAACCGTTTCCGAGCCGCTCTCGCCGAAGCGGAAGCTGACTGGAAACGGTTACAAGTCTCAGTGGTTGCGGGGGCAGGATTTGAACCTGCGGCCTTCAGGTTATGAGCCTGACGAGCTACCGGGCTGCTCCACCCCGCGTTATCTCTGCATTCTGCGTAGCAGAATGTCGGAACCGTGCAAATCCCTATGGGATTTGTCGCGACCGTGCATTTAGCTGCGCTAAATGTCGCCTTTCCTGTCCGTATTCGTTGCATCCGCGTATCGGATCGTGCTGCCTTTGAGCGAGAATGCAGCCGTTTGTGTTTGTTATCCGGTTTATTCTACCGAAGCAAAAAGGCCGCTTGAGGGCGGCCTGTTGTTCGGCTGGGCCGGAGGATGAAGAGAAGACTGTGTATTTGGTATTTTCTTGCCTTTAATAGACCTGG
>NZ_JAFCXE010000068.1:0-1103 GCF_049897905.1 Pararhizobium sp. PWRC1-1
CAGATCCTCAAGCGCCAGTTCCAACTGCTCGATTTCACGCTCGATCTTTTCGGACGACTTGCCGAAGACCTGCTTCTTCAGCTTGGCGATGCGCAGCCGCAGGGTTTGGATCAACTGGTCGTGCGCTTGCAACGTCGCCGACATCTTCGCGTTTTCTGCCTGCAACGCGATTATCATTGCCTTGAGAAAGGCTGGATCATCAGGAAGATTTGTCGTTGCGTTTGACATGATCCTGACTACCACAAGTCAGGAGAAATTGCCATAAAAACGAGCAGATTCAGAGGGATAAAATCACCCGACACGGGCCGGTGGAGCACCCCAATCAGGACGACGCCAATCGATCCCTTCCCACAACATCGCCAGTTGCGCCGACGTCAGTCGCGCTGTCCCGTCTGACGCTGAAGGCCACGGGAAACGACCTTTCTGCAAAATCTTGTAATACAGGCAGAAGCCTTGGCCATCAAAATACAGCAGCTTTAAACGATCGCCTCGTTTGCCCCGAAAGGCGAAGACCGCACCGCCCGTCGGCTTCTGACGCAAGACATCCTGCGCAAGCGCAGCCAAGCCTTCTATTCCTTTGCGCATGTCCGTGATACCGCACGCAAGATAGACCCGAACGCCGGTCCCAGGCCCGATCATGCTGCTTCCACCGCCCGGATGAGCTGCGTCAGCGCCGCCGTATCGACCGAACTGCCAAAGCGAAGGGTGCGGCCACAGCTCAATCGCAGCTCGACCATCCCGGAGCACCTTTCCCGGTCATCAGCGACATCCACTTGCACCGCTTTCATATCGACGGGCATGAACAATGCATTCGAAGACCCGGAGAGCAGCCCCTTCTTCTTCAACTCGCTACGCCAGGCATAGATCTGCTGCCGCGTAATATCGTGCCGATGGGCAACCTCTGTGATCGTCGCTCCACCATCCCCAACCGACATGGCAATCGCGAGCTTCTCATCGTCGCGCCATCGACGCCGCCGCTCTTGCCCAAGAATTTCAACCCGCATCGCAATCCCCGCATAAGACACGTCGCTAACGACGTCGCTAAACACGTGTCTTAGGCCATCAAGGCGCTATGCGGCAGGCGGTGCCAATCGGGCGGTTAC
>NZ_JAFCXE010000069.1:0-1101 GCF_049897905.1 Pararhizobium sp. PWRC1-1
CGGGTATCGTCACGGCGGTGGCGCTGGGCAATATGTCATCCAGACCTACGACGGGCGAACCGTCTCTGTTAAAGTTGGTGATAGCGGTCCAGGTTTTGACCCAACCAAAATCAAGCCGTCCAGCCTAGGCCTGTCGGGTCTGCGAGAACGGGTTGAAAGCCTTGGGGGAGCATTCGATTTGGATACATCTGGTCGGGGAACCGAGCTGTGCATGTCCTTAAACCTAGATGAAATGGAGCCCTCGTGATGGGAGAGATAACAATTGCAGTCATCGACGATCACCCGCTTTTCCGTGAAGGCGTCATGCGGATTCTTTCGGAAATCCAAGGTTTCAAAATAGTTGGTGAAGGCTCAACAAGGGAGGACGCGCTTGAGATCTGCGCCACCCTGAAGCCTGATATCCTGCTCATGGATATTTCGATGCCAGGCGGTGGGCTGAATGCGATCCTGCCTATCCTGGAAATCAACTCTGAGCAAAAGATAATGATGCTGACAGTCTCGGAAACAAGCGACGACGTCATGAGCGCTCTGGACAAGGGGGCAAAGGCCTATGTTTTAAAGGGCGTCGGATCACGGGTGCTGGCGGACATAGTCAAATCGGTCGCTGCCGGAGAGACATATGTATCCCCGACCCTGTCAGCGCGGCTGCTCTCCGACATGTCATCGGCCGCCGCCTTGGCAAAGCAGCCCAATCCGATCAACGAATTGACGAGCCGCGAGCAAGAGGTCCTGGACCTAGTTGCGGAAGGGCTCAGTAACAAGCGGATAGCGCTCCGGCTCGGCGTCCATGAGAAGACAATCAAACAGCATATGACCCATATTTTTGCAAAACTCGGCACCAGCAATAGAACGGAAGCTGCGATGGTCCTCCGCAATCGCACTCCCGTCTAGCGAGCTGCGGTTCAACCTGCCAACAGGCCAGTTGCTAGCATTGCAAAGATCAGTCCCACGATCGGTATCAAAAGCCAGCGGGCTTCATGCAAACTAGTGTCCATCGTCGGTTCCTATGTTCAATCTAGCGTGAATAGAACGCGCCGGAGTTTGTTCCCCGGGATGGCTTGCGATCCACGTTTACTGTGGTGATACAGGACTTTAGCCCTA
>NZ_JAFCXE010000070.1:0-1101 GCF_049897905.1 Pararhizobium sp. PWRC1-1
CCAATACCTTCGAATTCTCCGCCTAAACCGGGGCGGAGCCGAATTGCCATGCAAGGAGCCTGCAATGCAGCCCGCCCGACCTACCGTCCGTCTCTCGTTTCTCGACCGCTACCTCACGGCCTGGATCTTCGCCGCCATGGCGCTCGGCCTCGTCCTCGGAACCTTTTTCGAAGGGCTGCCTGCGGCACTCAACAGCCTGTCAGTCGGCACGACGAACATTCCGATCGCCATCGGGCTGATCCTGATGATGTATCCCCCGCTGGCAAAGGTCCGATACGAGGAACTCCATCTAGTCTTCGCTGACAAGCGTGTGCTCGCGATCTCGCTGCTGCAGAACTGGATCATCGGTCCGACGCTGATGTTCGTGCTCGCTGTCATCTTCCTGCGCGACTATCCGGAATACATGACGGGCCTGATCCTGATAGGACTTGCCCGCTGCATCGCCATGGTGCTGGTCTGGAATCAGCTCGCGCGCGGCGACAACCAGTATGTCGCCGGACTTGTGGCGTTCAATTCGATCTTCCAGATCCTGTTCTTCAGCATATACGCCTGGTTCTTCCTGACATTCCTACCGCCTATCTTCGGCCTCGAGAGCAGTGTCGTCGACGTCTCGTTCTGGACGATCGCCGAGGCAGTGCTTATTTACCTCGGCATCCCGTTCCTGGCCGGCTATCTTTCGCGGCGCATCCTGACCGCTACCAAGGGCAGGGACTGGTATGAGGATGTTTTCCTGCCGAAGATCAGTCCGATCACGCTGGCCGCACTGCTCTTTACCATCGTCGCGATGTTCAGCCTGAAGGGCGGCGATATGGTTCGTCTGCCGTTTGACGTCGTCATGATCGCCATCCCGCTGACGATCTACTTCCTGATCATGTTTTTCGTCAGCTTCGTGATGGCGAGGTCGGTCGGCACAGACTATCCGCGGACGACGGCGGTTGCATTTACCGCAGCAGGAAACAATTTCGAGCTTGCCATTGCAGTCGCCATCGCCGCGTTCGGCCTTGCCTCACCGGTCGCGTTCGCGGCGGTCATCGGGCCGCTCGTCGAAGTGCCGGTCCTGATCATCCTAGTGCAGTTTGCACTCTGGATGGGGCGGCGCTA
>NZ_JAFCXE010000071.1:0-937 GCF_049897905.1 Pararhizobium sp. PWRC1-1
ACCGAAGGCGAAGATCAAAACGATGACGCCGATGAAGAGGAGCATGTTGACGGCCGGCACGTAAATCTGCCCCGTATTGGTTTCAGAGGTGAAGGTGATCTGCAGGCGAGGCAGGAAGCCGAGGTGAACGGCTTGACGGGCAAGCGAGAACGCCCCGGTAATGACGGCTTGGCTGGCAATGATGGTGGCCATAGTTGCGAGGATGACCACGGGCAACAGCGCCCATTCGGGATACATCAGATAGAACGGGTTGTCGGCAGCCTCTGGATGGGCGAGCACAAAGGCTCCCTGGCCAAGATAGTTGAGGGCGAGCGCCGGGAACACCAGGATGAACCATGCTGTCTGGATCGGCTTGCGGCCGAAATGACCGAGGTCGGCATAGAGCGCCTCGGCACCTGTCACTGTCAGAAAGACCGCACCGAGCACGATGAGACCGACGAAACCTGCATGGGTAATGAACCAGACAGCGTTCAAGGGATTGAGCGCCTGGAGGATCGTGGCGTCATCGCCGATATGGAGCAGGCCGCCCCAGGCCATCACGAGAAACCAGACGACGGTGATCGGGCCGAAGAAATTGGATACGGCGGCAGTGCCTTTCGACTGGACCAGGAATAGCGCGACCATGATCGCAGCTGACATCGGAAGCACGTAGTCGGCCAAGGCGGGCGTCACCAGTTTGAGACCCTCGAGGGCCGACATGACGGACAGGGCAGGCGTGATCATCGCGTCGCCGATGAACAGTGCCGCGCCGATGATGCCTGCGAAAAACAGGATCGGCATGTAGGCTCCGGTCTTTTTCATCAGGAGAGCCAGAAGAGAAAGCGTACCTCCTTCGCCGTCGTTGTCCGCACGCAGCAGGAAGAGAACATATTTGAAGGTGACGATGATCGTCAGTGTCCAGACCATCAGGGATATCAAACCGACGACCTCCTGCTGA
>NZ_JAFCXE010000072.1:0-919 GCF_049897905.1 Pararhizobium sp. PWRC1-1
AAGGTCTTGCCGACCGGGATGTGCGGCTGCGACAGGCCGCCGACCCCATCCATGCCGGACGGTAGGATCATGCCGTGCCAGTGGATGGTCGTATGTTCCGGCAGCTTGTTGGTGACGAAGATGCGAACACGGTCGCCCTCGACCGCCTCGATGGTCGGACCCGGGGACTGGCCGTTGTAGCCCCAGAGATGGGCTGTCATGCCCTCGGCCATCTCGCGCTCGACGGGCTCCGCGACAAGGTGGAATTCCTTGACACCGTTGTTCATCCGATGCGGTAGCGTCCAGCCGTTCAGGGTCACGACGGGGGTGTAATCCGGCCCTGATGAGGGACGGACGGGCGTCTGCGTTTCTGCGGTTTCCATCACTGCAGCCTCAGGCAGACCCATATTGGAGGTCTTCGCCCAGGCGGCAGTCGAAACGAGGGCCGCGCCTGCGCCGAGCATCTGTCTTCTGTTGAACATGTCTTTGTCCTTTCTCAGTGACCGCCGCCGCCGCTTTCGGCAGCCGCTGCGACTTCAGTTTCACCACCCGCAGAACCCGCGCCGCCGCCGTAGATGGCAGGCGCGAGATTGGCTTCGGCCAACCAGAAATCGCGTTTTGCATTGACTGCCAGGAGGATCGAGTTGACCTTCTCCCGGCTGTCGGCAAGCAGTTCAAACGTGTTGGTGATCATGCCGTTGTAGGTAAGGAGGGATTCTTCCTCGATCTTGGTCCGCAACGGTACGACGCTATTGCGGTAGTGTCGGGCGATATCGTAGTTCGAGCGATAGGCCTGGTATGCGGAACGAGCTTCCGAGCGGACGTTCACCGCTTTTTCTGCGAGCAGGTTGGCAGCCCGCATGTAGGCCAGTTCCGATTTCCGCATCCGGGCCTTGCCGCTGTCGAAGATCGGGATCACGAATTCCAGCTCCACATTGCC
>NZ_JAFCXE010000073.1:0-893 GCF_049897905.1 Pararhizobium sp. PWRC1-1
GGCTTGACCGAACCCGGCTTGCAGAGAATCTGGCCACGCTCGACGCCGTCACGGGTAACGCCGCGAACCAGTGCACCGATGTTGTCGCCAGCCTGGCCCTGATCGAGCAGCTTGCGGAACATTTCAACGCCGGTCACAGTCGTCTTGGTGGTCGGACGGATGCCGACAATTTCGACTTCTTCGCCGACCTTGACGATGCCACGCTCGACGCGGCCGGTCACAACCGTACCACGGCCGGAGATCGAGAACACGTCTTCGATCGGCAGCAGGAACGGCAGGTTGATCGGACGCTCAGGCGTCGGAATGTAGGCGTCAACAGCAGCCATCAGCTCGCGGATCGCGTCTTCGCCGATCTTCTTGTCGCTGTCTTCAAGAGCAGCCAGAGCCGAACCCTTGATGATCGGAATGTCGTCGCCCGGGAAGTCGTACATCGACAGAAGTTCGCGAACTTCCAGCTCAACGAGCTCGAGCAGTTCGGCGTCGTCGACCTGATCGACCTTGTTGAGGAACACGACGATCGCCGGAACGCCAACCTGACGGGCAAGCAGGATGTGCTCGCGGGTCTGTGGCATCGGGCCGTCGGCAGCCGAGCAAACCAGGATCGCGCCGTCCATCTGGGCAGCACCGGTGATCATGTTCTTGACGTAGTCGGCGTGGCCGGGGCAGTCAACGTGGGCGTAGTGACGGGCAGGCGTTTCATATTCGACGTGCGCCGTCGAAATGGTGATGCCGCGGGCCTTTTCTTCCGGCGCTGCGTCGATCTGGTCATACGCCTTGTATTCGCCGAAATACTTCGTGATCGCTGCCGTCAGCGACGTCTTGCCATGGTCGACGTGGCCGATCGTGCCAATGTTAACGTGCGGCTTATTGCGCTCAAATTTGCTCTTTGCCAT
>NZ_JAFCXE010000074.1:0-889 GCF_049897905.1 Pararhizobium sp. PWRC1-1
GAGCAGGTCGGTTCGCCGCTCGACCTCTATCACCGGCCGGACAATATCTTCGTCGCCGGCTTCATCGGTTCGCCGCGGATGAACTTTGCGACAGGCGAATTTTCCAAGCCACACAATGCCCATACGATCGGTGTGCGTCCGGAGCATCTTAAGCTCTCGACGGAGTCCGGCGCTTGGCGTGGGACCGTCGGTGTCGCCGAACATCTCGGATCCGATACCTTCCTGCACATTCATGTCGATGGCATCGGGCTGGTGACGGCCCGGGTCGGCGGCGATTTTGCAGTCAAGCATGGCGATCAGGTCTTCCTGACTCCGGAAGAAGGCCGCGTGCACAAATTCAACGACAAGGGACTGGCAATTCGATGACACGGCTTACAGGAAAAAGCGCGCTGATCACGGGATCGGCGCGCGGTATCGGACGCGCTTTTGCGGAAGCCTATATCCGCGAAGGGGCAACCGTTGCGATTGCCGATATCAACCTCGAGCGCGCCACCGTAACGGCCGGCGAGCTTGGACCTTCTGCCTATGCGGTCCAGATGGACGTAACCAGCCAGGTTTCGATCGACGCGGCGATTGCTGCCGTCGTCGAAAAGGCCGGTGGTCTCGATATTTTGGTCAATAACGCAGCCCTGTTCGATCTTGCCCCGATCGTCGAGATCACGCGGGAAAGCTATGACAGGCTCTTTGCGATCAATGTCTCCGGCACGTTGTTCACCATCCAGGCCGCTGCAAAGCAGATGATCGCGCAGGGACGCGGCGGCAAGATCATCAATATGGCAAGTCAGGCGGGGCGGCGGGGCGAAGCTCTTGTCGGCGTCTATTGCGCCACCAAGGCGGCGGTCATCAGCCTGACCCAGTCGGCAGGACTGGACCTCATCAAGCACGGCAT
>NZ_JAFCXE010000075.1:0-828 GCF_049897905.1 Pararhizobium sp. PWRC1-1
ACTTCGGTGATTTCGGAGATCTGGGCAATGTCGAGCAGGGCTGCGACGCGCGGCAGGACGTTCTTGCCGGTCGAGGTGGCGGCCGAGATGATGGTGTCATAGGACCCGGCGAGCGATACGATCAGGGCTGCCAAGGGCTCAGCCAGATTGTTGGCAAGGTCGTCGCTTTCGGCGAGCAGGACCTTGGACACGCCGGTGAGTTTTGCGGCAGCATCGGCTGCAGCCTTTGCGCCGTTGCCTGCCACCAGCACATGCACGTCGCCGCCGATTTTCGAGGCAGCCGTCAGCGTCTTGGCGGTCTGGTCGGACAGAGTTGCGTTGTCGTGGTCAGCCAGAAGAAGAATGGCCATGATGTTAGTCTCCTTTTCTTTTCTGGACTTGTTAGAGCACGCCGGCTTCGTTTTTCAGCTTGTCGACGAGTTCGGCGACGGTCTTGACCTTGATGCCGGCCTTGCGGCCCGACGGCTCCTCGGTCTTCAGAACTTTCAGGCGCGGTGTGGTATCGACGCCGAAATCGGCTGGCGACTTCTTGTCGAGCGGCTTCTTCTTCGCCTTCATGATGTTCGGCAGCGAGGCGTAGCGCGGTTCGTTCAAACGCAGGTCGGTGGTCACGACCGCCGGCAGCTTGATCTCGATGGTCTGCAGACCACCATCGACTTCACGGGTAACCTGCGCCTTGCCGTCACCGATCTCGATCTTCGAGGCAAACGTCCCTTGCGCCCAGCCGAGCAGCGCCGAGAGCATCTGGCCGGTCTGGTTGCTATCATCGTCGATTGCCTGCTTGCCGACAATGATCAGGCCGGGCTGTTCTGCCTCGGCCACGCCTTT
>NZ_JAFCXE010000076.1:0-815 GCF_049897905.1 Pararhizobium sp. PWRC1-1
CTTGAAGCGAGATTCTCCCTTTTCTCCAGGCGAGTACAGCTTGCCATATCCTTTGTAGCCGTCAGCCTGAAGGATGCCGCTTGATTGCTTGAGGTGGCGGTGGACGTGCTCTTCCTTCCAGTCAGGAGCAAAATAGTAGACTGCACCCGGCGGGGAACTGCCTGCCCATGGACGCTGATCGCGGACATACGTCCAAATTCTGCCCTCCTTCACGCCTTTACCCAACCCTTTGTCTCGCAGCGAGCGATCCAACACCCGGATCGGGGTATCGTCCGCATGAAGGAGATCACTTGCCATGATCGCAGCTTCGATCCGTTCAATAAGAGGCTGAAGCACCTGCATGGCGCGACCGCACCAATCAACCATCGTGCTGTCGGGAATGTCGGCGCCCATGCGGGCGAAGATCTCGTTCAGCCGGTACAGTGGCAAATGGTCATCGAACTTCGAGACCAGAATGTACGCGAGGAGGCCAGCGCCGGCCATGCTGCCAGGGATCGGGCGGCTGGGCGCTGCCACCTGCACCATCTTCTCGCAGCACCGACAGGACTTCTTCAACCGGGCGACCTCGATCACCTTCATCTGCGCTGCAATCATGTCGAGGATTTCGCTTGTGTCCTCACCGACAAGACGCAACTCACCTCCGCATTCCGGGCAGCAGGAGCCAGGATCGAGTTCTCGGCGCTCGCGAACCGCCTTGTCGGACACGCGTGGGCGCCGGCGCATGATCTTTTCCGACGCATCCGCCAGGGGCACAACAGACGCCGTCTCATCGGTTTCATGGATCGGGGCCGTATTGCCCTCAGCAGCGGCGATCA
>NZ_JAFCXE010000077.1:0-813 GCF_049897905.1 Pararhizobium sp. PWRC1-1
TCCGCCAGACTGGTCTCTGGTGGGGGGCAGCAACAAGGCACTGCCGGAGTTGTTGACCGAGCTGAGGTCGGGAGTCGGACTGGTTCATAGTACCAATGAAACCGTTGAAGGAAACGAAACGCGTGGAGGGAAGGGATCGGCCCGAGAGGATCTCGCAAGAGGAGGCCAGGGTCCGGACACAGAGCCGGGTTGTCCTGATGCCAAACCTCGAGCGGGTGAACGCGGCAGCCAGACAGGTTGCCCGAACTCGGTTCACTGCACTGCTGCATCATGTCGATCTGAATGCGCTTCATCGTGCATTCAGACGGCAAAAGCGGCAGGCAAGCGCAGGCGTCGATGGGATGACTGTGGCGAAGTACGAAGAGAGGTTGGAGCAAAATCTTCACGATCTCTGCGAACGGGTCCACACGGGTCGCTACCGGCCACAGCCGGTGCGACGTGTTTACATTCCAAAAGCCGATGGCGGAAAACGGCCACTTGGAGTGCCGACCCTGGAGGATAAGATCGTCCAGGGCGCGGTCGCTGAAGTGCTTAGTGCCGTCTATGAGGCCGACTTTTGCGGGTTCTCCTATGGCTTCAGGCCAGGGCGCAACCCGCACATGGCACTGGATGCATTGCATACAGCGATCATGAACCAGCGCGTGAACTGGGTGCTCGATGCCGACATCCGCAGCTTCTTTGACTCGGTTGACCTCGAGTGGCTGTTGCAGATGGTGGCGCACAGGATAGCCGATCCCCGTATCCTCCAGCTTATCAAGCTGTGGCTGCGGGCGGGAATCCTTGAGAGCGGCGAGACGTATGAGACTGACAAGG
>NZ_JAFCXE010000078.1:0-789 GCF_049897905.1 Pararhizobium sp. PWRC1-1
CCGATGATGACCGGATGGGGTCCGCACGGTCCCATCGAGATGGGCGGCATGTTCTCCGTCGTCAAGGTTCGCGAGGGGATCGCGGCCGACGACTACACCGATCCCGGCTGGTACGGAAACCCACCCGGTACGCAGGCATGGGAATGGACGGGCGAGCTGCCCGACACGACCAAGGCCAAGGACGCTAAGACACAGATCACGCCCAAGCCCATGAAGCACGGCTGATCCTCAACTCGATCCAATTCAACAACCAAAGGAATACATCATGAAAACTGCAACGATCGCACTGTTCCTGGCAGTGCTCGCCACTCCCGCTTTCGCCTCCGGCTCCCACGAAGGTGGCCATGATGCGGCTATGGCTGTTGGCGAGCCTGGCAAGAAGGCACAGGCTACCCAGACCATCCGGGTCTCCATGAAGGAGACGGACGATGGCAAGATGATCTTCACGCCGAACACCTTCAAGGTTCGCAAGGGCCAGACGATCGTCTTTTCCATCAAGAACGCGGGCGAACTGGACCACGAGTTCATCCTCGATCAGGAAGACAAGATAATGGAGCACAAGGCCGTGATGGAGAAGTTCCCGGAAATGGAACACGACGATCCGAACGCGATCCGCCTGGCTGCCGGAAAGTCCGGCGAAGTCATCTGGAAGTTCACCAACGACGGCACCTTCAAGATCGCCTGCCTCGTACCCGGTCACTACGACGCCGGAATGCACGGCGACGTGACCGTGGCCAAGAAATAATCCGACGCAAGGAGACATGACATGAAATCCATCATCAAATTCGC
>NZ_JAFCXE010000079.1:0-788 GCF_049897905.1 Pararhizobium sp. PWRC1-1
TTGCCGCCGAGCCTGATGTATTCCGTGGCCAGATCTTCCGACCGATTGCCTGTGGCGGTCACCGTGTGACGCCATACAAAAAGGCCAGGAAGCCGACGACTGCCGCAGCCGTGATCGGCTGTGCCCGCACCTCGCCGCGGAACTCTTCCATCGCCAGACGCCCAGCGCCCGAGGCAACGTCGTGAAGCGAATCCTTTAACCGGGTGACTTCCGAGCGCAACGCCCTGAGCTCTTCCTGATTGCCGGCTTTCCAATTTACCGCCGCTAGTGCTTCGTCAACGAGCGGGGCTGGCTCTTCGATTGGAGTGTCCGGTGCGAGTTTGTCATCCGTCATCTCTGAACTCCTGTCCGAGGTTTTTACTGCGTCTTCTCGGTCCCCGCCGGGGCCACCGATTGCGAACCGCCGCCCGTGCCGGATTCAGGCGTGGGATCACGGTCTGTTGGCGCGGTCTGCATGGTTTCTCCAGCAGGTGGAGTGTTGTCGATGACCTTCTGATCGGTCGGAGTGACCACGGCCTTCGTATCGGTTGTCGTGGTCTGCTTTGTTTGCGTGGCGGCGTCGTTGTCGACAGCCTCTCCATACATGCCAGCGATAGCCCAGGCGATCGCGGCCAAAACGAGACCGCCTATCAGCACCATCAGTACTGGTCGCCCAAGCAAACCCTGCCGTGATTGCAGGGGCGTAGCCTCCACGACCTTCTGCGTCTCCACACTCGAAACCGTATCGCCGCGCTCGTCCTTATAGGTGCTCATGGGATGTTCCTCGTTTACACCTCTTGTAACCAATG
>NZ_JAFCXE010000080.1:0-787 GCF_049897905.1 Pararhizobium sp. PWRC1-1
AAAGGGGGGTGCGGACGAAAACTTGGACCACCAGGAGGTAGTTCATGTATTCCTACGCAGACAGACGTCGAGCCGTTGAGCTTTATATCAGGCTTGGCAAGCGACTTAACGGGACCATTCGCCAGTTGGGTTATCCCACAAAGAATGCGCTGAGGGGTTGGTACCGCGAGTACATACAGCATCTCGACCTGCGTATTCAGCCGGTAGCTCGAGCGCCAAAGTATCCCGAGAGTCAGAAGCAGGCGGCACTTGAGCATTACCGCACCCATGATCGTTGCATCTCTGCGACGATGAGGGCGCTCGGCTATCCTGGTCGAGGAACTCTGACCGCATGGGTACGGGAGGCCTTTCCGGAGACGCGAACATCGATGGTCGGTCGATCGTGGCGCCCTGCCTATCCCGCAGCGGTGAAGCAAGCTGGTGTCATCGGACTATGTAGTGGAGATGAAAGCGCCCAACAGGTGGCTGACCGGCTGGGCGTCTGCAGGCCGACGTTGTACAACTGGAAAGACCAGCTACTCGGTCATGAGGCTCCTTCCTCCATGAAACGCCGCAAAACCACCCCGCAGGCGCCGGAACGCGAGGAACTCGAGCGACAGCTTGAAGCCCTCCAACGTGATGTTCGCCAGTTGCAACTCGAGCATGACCTCCTGAAGAAGGCCAATGAACTCCTAAAAAAAGAACTGGGCGTCGATCTGCAGATCCTGAGTAATCGGGAAAAGACACAGCTGGTTGACGCCCTTAAAGACACCTATCGCTTGCCAGAACTGCTCGCCCAGCTGCAAAT
>NZ_JAFCXE010000081.1:0-766 GCF_049897905.1 Pararhizobium sp. PWRC1-1
CCGGTCGGGCCTCTCATGTTCCGATAACTGCCTTCCATGCGTGATCCGGCCATCGACCCCGACGGAGCGGCATCATCTCGCATAACGACGATACTCGTGTTGCCTTCGTGTTTAGGGAACACACTCGGCCTCCGTGAACATCCACCTTTCGAGGCTCATTCCCGCACCCCGCATGGCTCCTGTCTACACTTCAGACCCCGCGTTACCGCGACGCCCGCAAGACTCGGTCCCGGCTTGCCTGCTAAGGCTTTGGCCGGATGGGACTTGCACCCACAAGCAGTTATCAGCTTGGCATGACGTACTCCCAGGAGGTGGTGTAGCTTCGGCAGTCGCCGTGCCTTCCGGACAGAGCCGGGAATGGGTCAGCTTGCCGCTGGCAGGCTGATGAGAGGATCATCGCTCATTGTGGCGATGGTCTCAAGCGTCATGTAGCGGGAACGTTGCACAGCCCATTCATCGTTCTGTTCGAGGAGCAACGCGCCGACGAGGCGGACGATAGCCTCGTCGTTTGGGAAGATACCGACGACCTCTGTGCTGCGTTTGATCTCGCCGTTGAGGCGTTCGATCGGGTTGGTCGAATGAAGCTTGGTCCAGTGCGTTTTGGGAAAGGTCATGTAGGCGAGCACATCCTGTTCGGCATTATCCATCAGCGTGGCGAGTTTCGGCACCTTGGGCCTGATCTGGTCGGCGACATTACGCCATTGGGTGCTTGCAGCCTCTGGGGTGTCCTGGGCAAAGGCGGTGGCGATGAAGGCGGAGACGACGC
>NZ_JAFCXE010000082.1:0-764 GCF_049897905.1 Pararhizobium sp. PWRC1-1
CAGCGTGGCGAGTTTCGGCACCTTGGGCCTGATCTGGTCGGCGACATTACGCCATTGGGTGCTTGCAGCCTCTGGGGTGTCCTGGGCAAAGGCGGTGGCGATGAAGGCGGAGACGACGCGCCGTCCGCTCTTTCCGGCATGGGCCAAGGCATTGCGCATGAAGTGGACCCTGCAGCGCTGCCAGGTAGCGGAGAGCACCTTCGACACGGCCGCCTTGATCCCCTCATGCGCATCGGAGACAGCAAGCTTGACGCCGCGCAGGCCCCGTCTGGTCAGCTTTCGAAGAAACTCAGTCCAGATCGCTTCGGCCTCGGATGTGCCGATCTCCATACCGAGCACTTCGCGTCGGCCGTCGGTGTTGACGCCCACCGCAATGATGACGGCGACGGAGACGATCCGGCCACCGCGCCGGACCTTCAGATAGGTGGCATCGATCCACAGATAGGGCCATTCCCCTTCGATAGGCCTGTCGAGGAAGGCCTTCACCTTATCGTCGATCTCCTCGCAGAGCCGGGATACCTGGCTCTTGGAGATGCCCGACATGCCCATGGCCTTGACGAGGTCATCGACGGATCGGGTCGAGACGCCTTGGATATAGGCCTCCTGGATCACCGCCGTCAGAGCCTTCTCGGCCATCCGGCGCGGCTCAAGGAAGCTCGGGAAATAGCTGCCTGTGCGAAGCTTCGGAATGCGCAACTCGACGGTGCCCGCTCGCGTCTCCCAGTCCCGGTCGCGATAACCGTTGCGCTGGGCCAGTCGGAAGC
>NZ_JAFCXE010000083.1:0-742 GCF_049897905.1 Pararhizobium sp. PWRC1-1
TCCGACTTCTAAAAGCGAACATCGCCTATAACCCGACTAATCGCCCGCCGGCCGTCTTCACCGCGCGCTCGGCGCCAGTGTTCCACAAACTATTTCATCGAACTGAAGCTCAACGCGGCCGCCGCAGCATTGGGACGAGCGTCGGCGACGAACCGACCTGGATCGCGCCGAGCGGTTCGAAGCCGTAGCGTTGGTAGAACGGAATGTTGCGCGGGTTCGAGGATTCCAAATAGGCTGGAGCGTGATCGCTATCGCACCGTGCGAGTGTGTACGCCATCAAGGCGTCGCCGTGACCTTCGCCTTGGTGCGCCGGGTCGACGCCGATCAGCGGCAGGTACCAATGTGGTTCGGTCGGGTGATACGCGGCCATCTCCTCGAATATGGCCGTGGTCTCGGGGGCAATAGTGGGTGCAACCGTGCTCTCGATCACCGCACCAAGCTCTTCTTCGTCGGAATGTACTCCGGGCGATAGCCACAGCGCCGTCCCAGCGTAGCCGTCGGTGCAAAAGGCGCTTCCGTTAGAGAATGCGCTGCTCCCGAAGGCCCGGACCATTCGCGGCATGGCCGCAAGGTACTGGTGTCCATGCGGCCAGGTCCATCGCGCCATCGGATCCGCTGCAAACGCCAGCACGACCGTTTCCACCGCTAGATCTTCCTCGGCCGCGGCCATAACCCTCACTGTTGGTGATTTCACAGTACCCTCCTGTCATAGGTGGTCCGGCGAGGCGCCCGCGCCCGTTTT
>NZ_JAFCXE010000084.1:0-741 GCF_049897905.1 Pararhizobium sp. PWRC1-1
GATCCAGCATGCCGCACAAGCATAACGCCGCCCGTCGACACCTCATCAGCAAGATGAAATTCAAAGTGACGAACTGGGCGGAGTATGAGGCGAGTCTTCGCCGCCGTGGCAGTTTGACCCTTTGGATAACGCCGGAAGCTTTGATCGGTTGGACTGCCCCACGTCGCAGGTCGCGTGGCGGCCAGCCTCTCTATTCGGATCTGGCGATCGAAACTACTCTGATGCTGGGCATGGTGTTTGGGCTGCGTTTGCGCCAGAGCGAAGGGCTTTTGAGTTCGGTGCTTGATATGATGGGATTGGGTTTGCCTGTGCCCGATCACACCACGTTGAGCCGGAGGGCCAGAACGTGGAGGCCATCGAGCAAAAGCAATGACCGCCAACCCGTGGCGGACGGGCCGGTTCACGTCTTGATCGATAGCACGGGATTGAAGGTCTATGGCGCGGGCCAATGGCTGGAAGAAAAACATGGCGTAAAGTCCCGGCGCGGCTGGCGAAAGCTGCATCTGGCTATTGATGCCGACAGTGGCGAGATCATTGCACATAGTCTGACAGATCAGGAAACCGGCGATGCCTCGCAGTTGGAGCCGTTGCTGGCTCAGATCGACGATGAGATCGACCAGTTCACTGCCGATGGAGCTTATGATGGCTATCCATCCTACGACGCGGTTCACCGTCACAGCGCTGGCGCCAGGGTCGTCATTCCACCGCGCTCGAACGCGGTTGAACGGCTCACCGCCCAAG
>NZ_JAFCXE010000085.1:0-721 GCF_049897905.1 Pararhizobium sp. PWRC1-1
AGGTGGCCTGGCGGTTGCGATCGACGGCCCACCAAGCTATTCGGGCAATCCCAATATGCGTGCTCCCTCTGTAAGCCTATCGGCGACTGCCCGCGCCATGCCGACTTCGAAGAACAAGCCGAGCCGAAATCCCGGTTCGAGTTCGAGCAATTGCTGCGCAATCGGTCGCGCTTCCCCCTGGCGTCCGGCCAGCGCCAGCGCAGCGGCCTGAAAGAAATAAAGCGTGCTGAAGCGGGGATTCGCCTGAACAGCCTTGCCGAAGTGCGATGCCGCCGCGTCGTAGCGCGCCTCCTGGACGGCGGCTGATCCAAGTGACAGATGGGCTGCGTAGGCCATCGGATCGAACGGGCTTAGTCGCAGCGCACGATTGGCGTTGGAGGTGGCTGCGGCAGGTTGGCCGGCGAAAGCGTAGATGACCGCGCCGAAATAGAGCGCCGTGGCGCACGAGGCGTTAAGCGACAGGGCGCGCTCAACGGCGCTTAACGCCGCTTCGTGGTCCTTGCTCAGCATGGTGATCGCAAACGCAGCTATTGCCAACGCCGTGGCATCGTCGGTGCCGCTCGCAATCACCGCGCGCGCGTGCCCGACCCCGGCGACCTTGTCGGCCGCATTGCATCCAGCGCGGGTGAAGAAAATCTCATGGCACCAGGCAAGCCGCGCATGGGCTGCGGCGTAGTTCGGCTCGAGCCTTAGCGCATCCTCAAGAAGCTCGGCTGCGATC
>NZ_JAFCXE010000086.1:0-717 GCF_049897905.1 Pararhizobium sp. PWRC1-1
CTGGCAACTGTGTTTCTACGTTTGTGAAAAAATTGTTTTGTCCCTCGTGATTGCGTTTGCGATGGCGAGTATTTTGCGTGCGAGGGCAATGATGATGACCTTGAAAGGCTTGCCGCGTTCCTTCATCCGATCGGCATGGGCCTTGAAGGCCGAGGGCATCCGGCTGGCTGTGAGCGCGGCCATGTAAAGCGCATCGCGGACCCGCTTTCGGCCGCCGCGGATGTGCCGCTTGCCGCGCAAGCTGCCGCTGTCGACATTGAAGGGTGCAAGGCCGGCAAGGGCGGCGGCGGCCTTGGCCGAACGATCGCCGAGTTCGGGCATATGGGTAATGAGGGTCAGCGCCGCGACAGGCCCGATGCCGGGAATGGAACGCAGCCTGGCCTCCTGATGCTTCAGCGCCTCGTCGGCTTTCAGGGCATCGCGCCCTTGCTTTTCGATGCGAACGATCTCCGCATCCAGCCAGGACAGGTGGCTTTCCAGACTGTCGCGCTCGACCCCTTCGGCTTCGTGCAGGCGTGTGCGCTCCTGTTGCCGGATGGCGACGAGCTGGTCGCGCCGGTTATGAAGGCGGGCAAGCGCATGGCGCTCCGGGTCATCCGGCGGCTGGCTGGCAAGCGTCAGGCTCTGACCCATCCGTGCCAGCAGGCGCGCATCAATCGCATCCGTCTTGGCCAGAAGGCCGATCGCCTTGGCAAAGTCGCGGGCACGGGCAGGATT
>NZ_JAFCXE010000087.1:0-662 GCF_049897905.1 Pararhizobium sp. PWRC1-1
TTGCGGGCAATCACCGTGAGCTCTCTGAATCTTGAAAGTTCCGTGATGACGTCTTCGGTAATGCCATCGCTGAAATAAACCTGATCCGGATCAGCGCTCATGTTGTCAAACGGCAGAACAGCAACCGCCGGCTTGTCGGAACGTGAGCTGAGTGGGAGCGTTGGCGTCAAGCCGCCGACGTCCATGCAGTAGGTCTTCACGGGCCGCGCGATGTTCTTTAGGTGCTGCTCGCCCACATACTCGAAGTGGAGATCGAGTTTCCCCGACAGTTGCTCGTGAGCTGAGCCGGATATGAGCACGCTGCCTGGCGGACATAATTGCTCCAATCGCGCGGCAACATTGACCCCATCGCCAAGAAGATCATCTCCCTCGACCACGACGTCTCCGAGGTTTATGCCGATCCGGAGCACAATGCGACGTTCAACTGCAACCTGGTCCTGTTGAACGGCAAGCCTTTCTTGTACTGCCGCCGCACAGGCAACTGCTCCGACAACAGATCCGAACTCTGCTATGAGGCCATCACCCATCAATTTGACGATCCGACCACGATACTCTGCGATGAGCGGTCGGAACACAGCACCCCATAGCTCTCGAATTGCCGCAAGCGCGCCTTCCTCGTCAGTCTCAACGAGCCGACAGTACCCAACGACATCGGCAACCAA
>NZ_JAFCXE010000088.1:0-642 GCF_049897905.1 Pararhizobium sp. PWRC1-1
TGGAGCATCTGAGCCTGACAGCGAAGCTGCACGATATCGGACAGATGGAAGGCACGTCCACCCAAAGGTCCGACGTCGCATGAGCACCCCGGTCGACATCGTCATCTATCACAATCCCGACTGCGGCACCTCTCGCAACACGCTCGCCATGATCCGCAACGCGGGCATCGAGCCGCACGTCGTGGAATACCTCAAGACGCCGCCGAGCCGGGCGCTTCTCGAGCAGCTCGTTGACCGGATGGCCATCAGCGCACGGGAGCTTCTCCGCGAGAAGGGCACGCCCTATGACGAACTGGGTCTTGCCAACGAGCAACTCACCGACGGGCAGCTTTTCGACGCCATGATGGAGCATCCGATCCTTATCAATCGTCCAATCGTCGTCTCGCCACTCGGAGTGAAGCTCTGCCGTCCTTCCGAAGCGGTGCTCGATCTGCTTCCGACATCTCAACAGGGAGCGTTCTCCAAGGAGGACGGCGAGGCCGTAATCGACGCCCAGGGCCGCCGCGAAGGATAAGTCCGCCCGCCAATACCTTCGAATTCTCCGCCTAAACCGGGGCGGAGCCGAATTGCCATGCAAGGAGCCTGCAATGCAGCCCGCCCGACCTACCGTCCGTCTCTCGTTTCTCGACCGCTACCTCACGG
>NZ_JAFCXE010000089.1:0-631 GCF_049897905.1 Pararhizobium sp. PWRC1-1
ACACCCTCGGCGAGGATCACGTCATGGCTATCCAGGACGATCTGATAGTATTCGATCGTCTCGCGGTGAGGCGCAGGCGCAATCGAAGTCCCGTTGACTAGGTCCTTAACCCTAATCAGCACGCCACCGATGAAAAGAGCATGGCCGGGAGAGAGATAGAGATCCTGATGAGGTGTGTTGTGGCCAAGCGCGTGCCGCCAAATGCGGATCGGCACGACGCTGTCGTTCCAGGATAGGCCGCTTCGCTTGTAGGACTGGCGGCCGATCCATTTCACCGCCCGAACGTTTCCGCCCACTGTTTCAACGCGATCACCGATGTGAAGGTCCTCAATGAAGACCTCGCCTGTCGGGGTTGTGATCGACGTGCCCCGTAGAAAGCACATTGCGCTGCCCCCGGAGTGTCCATTCCCCCCGGGCTGGCCATGGCCTTGGCCTGGGTGGTCGCCCCCCGTTTTCCACCACGACTTTGCCTGGGCGTGGGTGACCGAAGATGAAGATATCGCGGCTGCTACGATAGCGATTCTTGCAGTCGCCGCCGTCGCCAATCCGAGAAAATGGCGCCGCGCGAGATTACGCTGATTTTGCAGGTCGTTGCCTGTCATGTCCTCTCCTTCCCGGCGTCGAGCCGGCT
>NZ_JAFCXE010000090.1:0-623 GCF_049897905.1 Pararhizobium sp. PWRC1-1
TTCTCCGGAATTTCCATTTCCATCTCGCCCATGTCTGCCATGCCAGCGGTCCCCATCGGCATGTATTCGGGCTGGATTTTCCTGATCTTTTCGGTGACGGATTTCTTGTCGACGCCAATGAAGGTGGGCACGTTGTGGCCCATAGCGTTCATCGTGTGGTGCGACTTGTGGCAATGGATCGCCCAGTCGCCAGGATATTTGGCATCGAATTCATAGGCACGCATAGCGCCAACGGGGATATCGATGCTGACCTCCGGCCAGCGGGCTTCTGGTCGCACCCAGCCGCCATCGGTACAGGTCACCTCGAAGTCATAACCGTGCATGTGGATCGGATGGTTGGTCATCGTCAGATTGCCGACACGGACGCGCACTCGGTCGTCCTTGGAGACGACGAGAGGGCTGATGCCCGGGAAGATGCGGCTGTTCCAGGCCCAGAGATTGAAGTCCGTCATCTCCATGACGCGGGGAACATAGGTGCCCGGATCGATGTCGTAGCCACTAAGAAGAAACACGAAGTCCCGGTCGACGGGCATGAACTTCTCGTCCTTGGGATGGATGACGAAGAAGCCCATCATGCCCATGGCCATCTGCACCATCTCGTCCGAATGTGGGTGATACATGAA
>NZ_JAFCXE010000091.1:0-614 GCF_049897905.1 Pararhizobium sp. PWRC1-1
CGAGTGGCTGTTGCAGATGGTGGCGCACAGGATAGCCGATCCCCGTATCCTCCAGCTTATCAAGCTGTGGCTGCGGGCGGGAATCCTTGAGAGCGGCGAGACGTATGAGACTGACAAGGGTACCCCGCAAGGAGCTGGCATTAGTCCGCTCCTCGCCAACATCTTTCTGCACTACATCCTCGATCTGTGGGTTCATCAATGGCGTCGACGCTATGCACGCGGCCGAATTGTGATCGTGCGCTACGCCGACGACTTCGTTATGGGCTTCGAGAACAAGGATGATGCGCTGAATATGCTTCTGGCCCTCAAGGAGCGACTAGGCAGTTTTGGCCTAGCGCTCCACGAAGGCAAGACGCGGCTGATCGAGTTTGGCCGGTTCGCGGCTTTGACTCGGCAGCGGCGTGGCGAGCGAAAGCCCGAGACCTTCGCCTTCCTGGGCTTCATTCACTACTGTGGAGTGACCCGTGATGGCAGGTTTATCGTGAAGCACAAGACGGAAGGGAAACGCCTGACGCGAAAGCTGAAGGCGTTGCGCGAGGGAGCATGGCGGCACATGCACATGACGTTGGCTACCCAGCACAAGTGGCTTGCCGCTGTGCTGCGTGGACACTACG
>NZ_JAFCXE010000092.1:0-609 GCF_049897905.1 Pararhizobium sp. PWRC1-1
TGCCCAGAGACCGGCAGCGGCGATCGTGCCGCGCCCGCGAAGGGGCTAGGGCCGTTGGGCAGAAGAACGATGCGCGATGAGCTTTGTCCGTCTCGCCATCAGCGATGGAAATGACCGGTGGGAAACGATGATGGCTAATTCTGGGCCAAGGGCGGACCAGCGGCGTCAGACGACGGCCCGGCGGTTCTGGTGTTCGGCCTCCCGTGTACAGACCTCGAGGAAGCACTGCTATAACCTTGCGTTCTTTCAGTGCGGCTTGACGGCGGCGCTCCCAGCCACACTGGCGTTGACGTCACCATCGATCGCGAAAATATCTTCGCAGACCCACTTGAAATTACTCAAGAGCACCGGCGGTTCTTGGCTCTTGCCTGCTGTCGAGTTCAGGTGGGGTCGATGTCTGCAGGACAGTTTTTGCCGGCGCAAATAGGGTTCTAACTTTCAGTGAACGGCGCCCGATGGAACGTGTCCCGCCGAGTGGTGTAGCTGGGTTATAGCGAAGCCGCTCGCAAGCGCACCTTCCATAGTGCTGTAGGGAGCGGGCGGCGTAGCGGTGGTCACCAGTGTTTTCCGGTAGGGTCGGGTTGTTCAAGACCAACCTGAAGGACACCA
>NZ_JAFCXE010000093.1:0-598 GCF_049897905.1 Pararhizobium sp. PWRC1-1
GCCATCGCCGCGTTCGGCCTTGCCTCACCGGTCGCGTTCGCGGCGGTCATCGGGCCGCTCGTCGAAGTGCCGGTCCTGATCATCCTAGTGCAGTTTGCACTCTGGATGGGGCGGCGCTACTTCCCGGCTGAGCCTAGTGAACCACGCGTACCAGCCGAGTGATCGGGCCAGAGAAGACTTTTGACGTCATCGTCATAGGCGCGGGGCAGGCGGGGCTGTCCTGCGCCTACTACCTCAGACGCGCTGGACTGGACTTCATTCTCCTTGACGCAGGGGACGGCCCAGGCGGCGCGTGGCGACATGCCTGGGATTCACTCACGCTCTTCTCACCCGCCTCCTACAGCTCCCTTCCGGGATGGCTCATGCCGAACAGTTCGACAGGCCGTTATCCCGGCCGGGACGAGGTTCTCGACTACCTGTCTCGCTACGAAACAAGATACGGTTTCTCGATCGAACGCCCAGTATCGGTAGCGACAGTGAAAGAGGTGACGGAAGCGCTTGAGGTCGTCACGAACCGGGGCATATACCGGGGACGATCAGTGATCAGCGCCACCGGGACCTGGTCGAACCCGTTTATCCCCACCTATCCCGGCATCGA
>NZ_JAFCXE010000094.1:0-563 GCF_049897905.1 Pararhizobium sp. PWRC1-1
GTATCGCTCGCCGGGTCCTATGACACCATCATCTCGGCCGCCACCTCGACCGGCAAGAACGTCCTGCCGCGCGTCGCAGCCCTGCTCGACATTGCCCAGATCTCCGAAATCACCGAAGTCGTATCTGCCGATACGTTCAAGCGGCCGATCTATGCCGGCAATGCCATCCAGACTGTACAGTCGGGCGAGGTCAAAAAAGTCATCACCGTGCGCACGGCGTCCTTCGCCTCGGCTGCCGACGGCGGCTCGGCTTCGGTCGAAACCATCTCGGCTGCCGCAAACCCCGGTCTCTCGACCTTCGTCAAGGACGCACTGTCCTCATCGGATCGTCCGGAACTGACGTCGGCCAAGATCATCATCTCGGGCGGCCGCGCCCTCGGGTCTGCGGAAAAGTTCCAGGAAGTCATCCTGCCGGTGGCCGACAAGCTCGGTGCTGCCGTCGGTGCAAGCCGTGCTGCGGTCGATGCGGGCTATGCCCCGAACGACTGGCAGGTCGGCCAGACCGGCAAGGTGGTTGCGCCGCAGCTCTATATCGCCGTCGGCATTTCCGGTGCCATCCAGCA
>NZ_JAFCXE010000095.1:0-558 GCF_049897905.1 Pararhizobium sp. PWRC1-1
GCATCTTCGCCGCAAGTTTTACGACCTTCACATCAGCGGTGTCTCGAAGGCTGCAACGGATACGATCATCGCGATGACCGAGTTGTGGCAGATCGAGGATGAGGCCCGCGGTCGGGATGCCGACAGCCGCTCCACACTGCGTCAGGAAAAATCTGCAACCATCGTCTCCGGCCTCTTTGATCTTTGGGAAAAGGAACTGGGCAAGGTCTCTGGCAAGTCCAAGACCGCCGAAGCGATCCGCTACGCACTCACCCGGTGCGAAGCACTGGAGCGTTTTCTGACGGATGGCCGGATCGAAATTGACTCCAATATCGTCGAGCGCGCGATCAGGCCCCAAACGATCACGAGGAAAAACAGTCTATTTGCTGGCAGCGAGGGCGGTGGACGAACTTGGGCGACGCTGGCCACGCTTCTCCAAACGGCAAAAATGAACAATGTTGATCCGCTCGACTGGCTCTCCCAGACATTGACCCGCATCGCTCAAGGCTGGCCAGTATCAGAGCTCGAGGCGCTTATGCCCTGGAACTTCAGGCCTGACGCCATCAGCTAACCGCTTAC
>NZ_JAFCXE010000096.1:0-527 GCF_049897905.1 Pararhizobium sp. PWRC1-1
ATGGGAACGGGTGCAGCCACCCCGCAATAACCACCAGGTCAACTAAGGGCAAGATTTACACCTGCAGTGCAGGTGTAAATCTCGCTCTTAGTTTGCACGGCTAGCTTATCCTTCTCGCTTGTCGCTCGAAGGGCAGCCGTGCTGGCCATACGGACACCTCCAAAGGAGGCGACACCGGCCAGGGCGATTTCCACACCGCAAATGCGGGGTAAAACCAAAATGAGAAGCTGGCGAGGGAACCCCTCTTTTTATCTTTGAACACGTCTTTTTCTAAGCTGCTTGAGGCACTTACCGGAGCAGATGCTCCGCAAGGCCAAGCGGCCGTCGCGTCTCGTGACGCGGCCCGTCCGGAGCGTGTTTCACGCGTCAGGACAGAGCCAAGGCTTCATTGAAGCGCCAAAGGCGCTTCGATGAGCACTAGCAATGAGAACAATCAAGCCAATCGAACGATTAGTACCGGTAAGCTTCATGCATTGCTGCACTTCCACACCCGGCCTATCAACGTGGTAGTCTTCCACGGTTCTCAA